>NZ_PCOB01000023.1:0-83097 GCF_002975115.1 Bacillus sp. MYb78 | reverse complement strand
GAAAATGTACATATTTATTCAAGCGTTAATGTACATATTTAAGTTAGCATTTATATATATCATCTTGCTGAACATAGAAAATGGTCGTAATTATTTGGGGTTTACCATGGTTGTTCCACTTTTAGCTGTTATTTTATTTCAAAAATTATTTAAGAAACAAAACTTAGTTCACACATTTGGATTTTCACGTCCCAAAATAAAAACACTAATTTTCTCCATATTATTGCCACTACTTCTAGGACTATGTCTCCATTTCTATTTTTATAATGATGATATAAAGTTCTTATATCATCATTGGAATGAATTAGGATTTCTCTTGCTCGTTGGTCTTACAGTCGGATTTTTATCTGCATTATTAGAAGAGATTATATGGCGTGGGAATTTTCATTACTATTTACGAAAAAAATATTCATTCAAACAAACAGCTATTATTATAGCTTTTCTCTGGTCTTTATGGCATATTCCAGTAGCAATCTTTTATAAAAACTATGAGTTTTGGTTTGTAGGAATATTAAGTTATCTTGCTTTATTATTTATATTATCTATCATTTTGACGTACACAAGGGAATATGGTGGTTCCGTAATATCACCAGCAATTTTACATGGTATGTTTAATGTATTTTATTTAACAGATGTAGTACAAAACAAGTGGGATGCCAGCCTAATAGAATTAATTAAATTTACCTTACTAGCAATTGTGCTGGGCACGATGTATCTTATACTGCACAAAGTTAAAAAATAGTTAAACAGCTAAGAAAAAAGATGTTTCTTCTTTTAGTTGAAAGCAGCCTTAATAGATTAAAAAGTACTTCAACACCTTGCAATTATTTAATAATCGTATAGGTGTTGAAGTTTTATAATCTTAGTTACATAACTTTGTTAACACCACACTTTTTTCTATCATGAAGTACAAAACAAGTTTAACTAAACCTTTCATTCTTATTTTCATAAAAATACCCATATTAATCTTTTAAATAAGGAAGTATGTATCCTTTAACTAACTCCCATCTATCCCGTGCATTCGGCATAACTTCAGAAGTAATTACTACAACCAATTCCTTCTCTGGAATACAACAAATCATATTCCCACCATCACCCATTGCACAATACGAATAGACACCCTCTTCTTCTCGTAACCACCATAAATAACCATATTGATTTTGGTTCATTTCTGTCGATTCTTTTATCCATGATTTTGATAGTATTTGTTTTCCATTATGAATACCTTCATTCAAATAAATCTGTGCAAACTTCGCCATATCTCTAACCGTTAACGTTAGTCCCCAGCCGCCCGTCGAAATACCATTTGGATCGTGAACCCATCCTTTCACATCTTTTCCGAATAAGTCATCAAATCCAAATGCTTTCATATTATAGTTTGGAATTTCTCTCATGCCCAGTGGCTGAAATAAGTATTCATTCGCAAATTCACGCGCATTTTTTCCTGTTGCGTTCGTTATGAACGCTGATAGTATATGAGCTCCTGCAGATGAATATTTAAAAGATCCAATTTCTCCGCCGCTTCCTATCCTATTTAACGTATATTGTATCCAATCTTGTTGTGTACATAGTTCTTCTAACGGTTCCTGCCAGTCTACGAATGGATGTGGAGCTGTCATCGTTAGAAGATGGCTTACTGTTACTTCAGATGAATTAACGTTATATTCCGGGAAAAATTCTATTACTCTTTGATCAACGCTTTTTATATAGCCCTTATCTATACATATCCCAATTAGCGCAGAGATTATCGTTTTTGTGACTGACGCTATGTGAAATGCATCATCTGGACCGTAACCGTTATAATATTTTTCAAAAATAACATTACCTTTCTGCACTACTAACATACCATTCATATTTTCATATTCTTCTTTTATAATCTGATCTAACTTTTCAGCAGTTTTCATTATTCCTTCCCCTTTAACCAATAATTAAAAAGGTTCGATAGGTACATATATATCAACTAAATGTTTATGCTTTGGATGCTGCTTTGGATCATTTCTATATACTTCAAAAGGATACGAGTCTCTCGGTTTATATCCGCTATTTGGCAGCCATTCACCGTATAAGAAATCCCATGCTCCTTTATATTCATCTTGGAATATTTCAAAATGTCCTACTGCATATTTTCCAGAAGGTATTACCATTATTCCAACGTCGTTCGTTTCTACTGTGGATTCATCTGAAATTGTTACACATAGACTTGTTCTTAAATGATAGTCCTCAGTAAATTCATGATGATCGTGGTAAATGGTTAATACTTTCGTATCCTCAAATACATGATAGTTTTCCTCTGCTGCGTAATGAAATAATTTCTCTATCATGTTTGGAAAAGCTAGCGTTAACTCTTCATATGTACCGATATGTCTTATGTATGCGACGTTTATATCGTCCGCTGTTACAATTTCAACATTTCCTCGAACCTTCTTACATTCATTGTATTGAGGAATTCCCCTTACGTCTTTGCAATTCTTGCTATTGTGATTTCGATATTGAGACGGACTTACTCCGTAATAATTTTTAAATGTACGGGAGAAAACTGCTGAATCTGTGAAACCAAAATGGTAAGCGATATCCGTAATCGTCATATCCAATCGATATGTAAGAAGGTTTGTTGCCCTTTCTAACTTCAATCGATTTACATATCGTGATAACGGCTCGTCTACTATTCCTTTAAAAATTCGATGAAAATGAAACTTTGAAAATCCTGCTATATCCGCTAGCTCTTCAATGGATAGTAAACTGTCTATGTTTGATTCTATATAATCTTGAACTGTATGTATGCGTCTTACATACTCATTTCTACTTTGTTTATTCTCCATACTTTTATCTCCTCATCACAAAAAGACTAACAACACGTTAGCCTCTCTTTACACATTTTTCAAAAATAACACTCTACTCCCGCCGTTCCCATCATAATTTGTATGTACCGATACACCCTCTATCTCATCATCCCCAGCCTCAATTTGAAAGCCAATCTCCCTATGAAACTGTATTGATTTTTTATTTACTGATGACGTGATTGCTTTTACAACTTTACGGTTATTTGCACGAGCGATATCAAAGAAATAAGAATACAATGTCGATGCAATTCCTCTTCTTCTATACTTCGGATTCACACCGATAAAATGAACGTATGCTTCATCTTTATATGTTTGTGAAAAAAAACCGCATAAGAAACCTAACGTTTCTCCCTCTTCTTCAATAATAAAACTCGTTTCTTGAAAGTGAATGAAGAACAATTTTGGCAACATGGCAGCCATGTCTCTCCCGCCCCACCAATCATTTAAAACAGAATGAATCTTTACATAATCTTCCCCTTGGATGTTTCTTACTCGCATATGTTTCTCCCTCTCACTCACTTCATTTTTTCATAAATTTTAATGACTGTTTCTACTAATAGGATGAATACCCATATCCCGCAAAATACGAGAACTGACTGAAATATAGAACCTAGCATAACAATACTTATTAAACCTAATTCTGATCCTGAAATGGACATTTCATCAAACCCCAGGTTATGTATAAATGGACCAGTTGAAAAAGCCATTAAAATAGATCCTATTAAATAAATCACACTCATTATTTTTAATATTTTTATAGAAAGATACGAAGTTTGTTTTTCTTCCACTTGTGATAATTCGATTTCTCCACTCGCAATTCCTTTTTGCAAACAGTCCTCACATAGAAATTCTTCCTTAATTTTTTTACCACCGTGCAATGTACCTGTAATTTCTTTACAGCGCGAACACTTTCGATTTATCATTTTGTTATCACTCCAATCTCGTAAGATTATACTTATACAATTCTATTTTTACCTTATTATTCCTTTTGTGTATTTTATAGAGAGGTGACGTGTTTTATGATATCTAAACTTATTTTTGGTTATAAAAAGCCTACTGAGCAATATGTATTACGGCCTAGTTGTTATGCAATTATTTTTAACTCAACTTCTTCAAACATTGCTATTATCCAAAAAGGAGACCGTTATTTTTTACCTGGTGGCGGTATGGAAGGTACCGAAACAAAAGATGAATGCTTACATCGTGAACTACTAGAGGAATTAGGATGGGTAATTGAAATTAATCAATATATCGGTAATGCAATGCGATATTTTTATGCGGAAAAAGAAGATACTTATTATTTAAACGATGGGTTCTTTTATATTGCGAACATGGTGCAGACACAAACTGAAAACTGTGAGGAAGATCATGTTTTGCGGTGGATGTCTCCTTTACTTGCTGTAGAGCTTCTCATTCATGATCATCAAAAATGGGCTGTTGAACAAGCGCTTTTATTACAAAAACCAAAAGGATCTCCTTCTATATGAAAGAGATCCTTTTTATTGTTAACTTACTTTTTTCAAATTGAGAGCTGGCTTTTGAATTCCACCCTTTTTTACAACATATAAACCGATAAAGATTATAAGTCCGCCAACGAGTTGCATTATGTTGATTTGCTCTCCGATAGTTACTGCCGCGAAGATAACTGCGAACAATGGTACAAGATACATATAAACCATTACTTTCGTTGAGCCTATTTTACTAATACCGACATACCACATTGCAAGTCCGAAGATTGTCGCGAAGACGATTGAATATGCTAGAGACCCCCAGCTTGGCATGTCTACTGGCCACGTTAATGTATTTACGTTGAATAAACAATATACAACGAGAGGTACAATTCCAATTAAAGTTGACCAAGATGTGACTCTCATTGCGGAATATTTTGTTATAAGAGGTTGCGCTAATATTGGGTACCATCCCCACGCAATCGCTGCGACTAATCCAATTATGTTTCCGAGCCACGCATATTCGTAAGTAGCTCCTCCTGTATGCCCTGTTAATAAAACGAATGCTGCACCAACAAAGGCCACTATTGAACCAATTTGTACTTTCATCGAAAAACGTTCTTGTTTGTGCAATACTGCTAATATCCCTGTAAAAATAGGTGACATTGCAATTAATAATGAGGCGTTTGTTGCTGAAGTATATTTCACAGATAGCATAAACATCGTTTGATACATTGTTGTACCAACGATACCGACTGCTACTAATCGTAACCAATCTTTTCTTTCAATACGTAATGAGCGTTCCATCATAAAAGTGATAAGTAATAATACCGGTGATGCTACTAAAAATCGTAAACTATTAAATTGAATGGATGACATAAATGCCACTCCATACTTTCCTATTGTATAATTTGCTCCCCATACTAATGCAACTGATACTAGGAGCCATTCCATTTGCCATCGTTTCATCCGAATCTCCCCTTCCCTATTTAGCATAGTAAAATTGGCTGGATATAACACCGTCCAATTGGCTGTTTTTTTACCCAGCCAATTTGCTATACTTGATGTATATAAGAGATACGGAGGCGTTTTTTATGGAATGGAAACTAGATAGTGACAGTAAAATCCCTATTTATCAGCAAGTTGTTGACTTTATTGAAAAACGTATTACATATGGAGAACTTCCTCCAGGAAGCTTCCTCCCTTCAGAACGGAAATTAGCTACGCAGTTAAATGTAAACAGAAGTACAGTAACGACTGCTTATAATGAACTACGTGCTATGGGAATTGTAGAGAGTACGACTGGTAAAGGAACACGAGTGAGTACACATATGTGGGGTGTTTCTCCAACATTAACGCCGAACTGGAGAAATTTCGTAGAAGGTGGTACTTTTTTACCAAACTTACCACTACTTCGCCATATTCGGGCAGAAGTACAACAAAATGAAAATATTATTGATTTTGCAAACGGAGAGCTCGGTTGTAATCTTTATCCCCACGATCAACTACAAGCGATTTTACGTGAACAACCGTTAACGCATTCATTAAGTTACGATCATCCGCAAGGCTATCTCCCGCTAAGACAAGCGGTCGTAAAATATATGAAGGAATATTTAAAAGTTGAGGCGACTGAACAATCCATTATGATTACATCTGGCGCACAGCAAGCACTTCACCTTATCGTGCAATGTTTATTAAATCCAGGTGATGCTGTTGCTTTCGAAAGTCCTTCACACTGTTATTCCCTGCCTCTATTCCAATCAGCAGGTATTCGTATTTTCCCATTACCTGTTGATGAACATGGGATTAACCCAGATGATGTACAGGAGTTATATAGAAAACACCGTATTAAAATGATTTTTTTAAATCCAAATTTCCAAAACCCTACGGGGACGATGCTTCATCCAAACCGTAGAAAAAAACTATTATCACTTTGTGCAGACTTACGAATTGCGATTGTGGAAGATGATCCGTCTAGTTTACTTACGCTAGAAAAGAAACAACCTTGCCCTACTTTGAAATCAATTGATGAAAATGGAACTGTCATTTATGTACATTCTTTATCAAAAATGATTGCACCAGGCTTACGAGTTGGTTGGCTCGTTGCCCCGCAGTCTGTAGTAGAAAGGTTATCCGACGCAAGGCACCAAATGGAATTAGGTATGAGCATTTTCCCACAGTGGCTTATGCAACAATTTTTTGAAACTGTACCATTTCAGTCGCATATCGTACCGTTACGAAAACAACTAGCAGAAAAAAGAGACGTTATCGTTCGTGCCCTAAACGAGCAACTTCATGATAAAATCTCTTTTTCAAACCCTACTGGTGGTATATACATTTGGGGGAAATTAAAAGAACCTATAAACGAAAAACAACTCATTATGCAAAGTTTAAAACAAGAAATTGCTTTTATGCCAGGTAGTATTTTCGGTGCGAAAGATGGTTATATACGTTTATCTTATGGAAAAGTGGATATTGATCAAATTGCGGAAGGTATTTCTCGTTTACGCCAGGCTATTTTGGTATGTGAAAATAACTTTAAATAAAGCTTTCTCGTTTGACAAAACCTAAATCTACCATTATTATCAACTCGAACCTATTTATAGGAGTGATAAAATGAAGATTTACGTTGATGCAGATGCTTGTCCTGTAAAAGATGTGATTATTTTTGAGGCTACGAATGTGGAAATTCCTGTTACCCTCGTTACTAGTTTTTCACATTATTCTAATGCAGAGCAGCCAAAAGGTGTCGAAACAATTTATGTTGATTCTGGAGCAGATGCTGCAGATTACCGAATTATGCAGTTAGCAAAAAAAGAAGATTTAATCGTAACACAAGATTACGGTCTTGCTTCGCTCGCTTTAGCAAAAGGCTGTATCGTTCTACACCATAAAGGCTATAAGTATACGAATGATAACATTGAACAATTGTTACAAACACGATATTTAAGTGCAATGGTTCGAAAAAGTGGTAAACGTACAAAGGGACCGAAACCATTTACAGCAGAAGATAAAGAGAAATTTAGAGCACTCTTTAAAAGTATGATCTCACTTTAAAAATGAATCGTCTATTTGCTAGGAAAACTTCGCAAAACAAAGAAGAGAATATCGTAATGTACATTCTCTTCTTGAGGTTTACCCGTTTAAAATGAAGGTAAATTATCTAAGTTATTTTCTTTTATTCCATCCGGTTCACTACGTATAATATCTCTGCCATACTTATGAAATACGTCCACATGAGCTAACTTCCCTGATTTTGCTTCATTAAGAGCAGTCATATAATCTAACTCTCTCCCGCTACTTGTTTTAAACGCTATTAAATCTCCATCATCATTTTTACGAACAGCAACAATTTGTTCTGCTCCTGAATTGACTTCATGGCCTATTTCAAATTGAGCTCGTTCGTCTCCTTGATGTAAATAATCATTATACCCTTTTTCAAAGTCTTTTTTGTCCATAAAACTCACCTCCAACACATTTTATTAGTATGGTTGGGAGGTAGTGGTTTTATGTACTTTTCTCTTAGAAAAACGTATTTTTAATACCTACGCAACCCTTTCAAAGTCTCCAATATATCATCTGTAAAGGATGTGCTACCCTTTGTCTCTAAAACTCTAAAATATAAACTTCTTAAGAAAGCTCTAATATTTTGTACTAAAATAGCATGCTGCGGATGTCGGATGTCTTCAACAGTTGCTATACTATGTAACCAGTTGCTCCACTCTTCTTCAGTTAAAAGCTTTTGGTTATGTAACGACATAATTGGCTTTACTAATCTCTCATCCTCAAAGTGTACATATACGTAATCACTCAATCGAACCTTCTGACGAACAGCCGCAAGAATCGCATATGAGAACTCACGATTTTGGATTGTACGTGCTAAAGCGTCGAGCGCATCTGCTGCATGTGCAGTAGAGTGTGCCCAGCCTTTTCCTTCTACGTAGCCCCTTACATCTTCTTCTAAATATACATATTCCAACACTTGTTCTGCCACACTGTACAATTGTTCTTCCGATAACAACGGTTCTCTTTCATGAACAGATAAAATAAGTGGTGGAATTAATACGGAGAATGCACGTTTAAAAACAGAGTCTGTTCCCTTTTCACCAATTTTATAAAATAAATAATCAGGGCTAATTGCTTGTAACATTAATCCTCTTAACTCTTTTTGTCTAAATACATCATTTGTAATCCATGTGTGAAGCGTACTATAAATTAAATCATCACGTAATTCAGCATCAGGTGATCCGATATAATCTAGCATCCACTGCGCATATGGATATGCATCTACGTCTTCTGGTACAGCATAATTATTATTTTTAATTTGTAGTAGTTCTTCTTTTAGTTCTAGTACTTCTGTCATTTTTTTATCCCCTTTAAATTTCTCTTCCTAAATTATTCCCTATTAGTATCATAAAATTAAACCCATTCTTAACGCAATATAAAATGGAATCATTAATTATCTTCACTATGTAACAGTTCTTCCAATGTTGCTTTAACTTCTTCTTCTAATTCATTAATCGTTCCGCTATAAAGTGTTCCTATGCTACTACTTTTTCGATATCCTTGGTAATAATACCAAAGCGAAATAGTACAGACTTCCCATGATTTTGAAGCATCATATTCAAAATTAATTTCTGATCTATATTCATACTCTAAACAATTCTTAGATGTTAGTTCTTCTAATTCATCACCGTCTATATCTCTTTTAATTGACAGCTTCAAATTTAATTTACCATTTTGCGCAAAACGTTCTTCATATATTTTTTGATACTTACTGCAAATGTCTTCACTTATACTCTCTAGTTCCATTATTTTTTGTTTTAACTGTTCATTTATCTGTTCATTTTTGATTTCTAAATATTGTCCATCCTTCTCTTCATTCACTTTATTATTTTTTTGAAACCATCTAAACAAATGTTCATTCCCCCTATATAAACTGTATTAATGTCTTTTAAATAGAACTACTGGATCATCAAATTTACTATTTTCAAATAAAACATCTGCAAGTTCTTTCGGATTATGCTCATCTATATACATCTTACAGGCCGCATGATATCTGTTCAAAAACATCTTCTCTGCTTCTTCATAACTTCCAAAAGCTTCAGTTTCCCGCTTCGCACCACGTTTTCTCGCAATCTCAAAATTTGTATCTACAAAGATTTTGTAATCAAATAAATACGCAACGTCTTTTTTCAATAGAAACGTTCCATCTACTATTAATATCATATTTTGCGTGGCCAATAGCGGCTCATTATGTACAGACATATCCGTTATTAAGTTATGAGAAATCGTTTCATACTGTAAAGTCCCGTTAGGTCCTAAAGGCATTAATAATCTTTCTTTGAAAGCTGTATAATCGTGTGCATCTTCATAATACCCTCTTGCAGATTCTTTTCCTTTTGCATAGCGAATCACTCTTGGATTATGAAAATCATCAATGCTTGCGCGTGTTACTGGTAATCCTCGTTTTTTTATTTCTTCCGCTAATTCGTTTGCAAATGTTGTTTTTCCTGATGCTGTAATACCACTTACTCCAACTCTTGTTGGATAGGTTAAGTTTAGCTTTACAATATGATCTGCAATTTCTTTGATTCGTTGTTTTCGGTTCATGATATCTCCCTTTATAATTAGTTTACATAATATAATTATAAGTAACAATCCATGTCACTATTTGACGGTAAATTGATATCCTTTGTCGAATCGTTGATATATTTTAAGTTATGATAGATATATTTGAAAAATTGTTGATATATTATTAGCTTACTTCCCCTTAAACCCCCGATATAAGGCCGTCCGTAACTCTTGCTTATACTCTTCAATTTCTGGCATTTCGAGTTCTTCTGCTAATCTGATAGCTAATTCAATATCATACGGTACTCGTACAAGTTGAATAGAAAAGCTCGCCGCTTCGTTTTCATTATATGTTCCTTCAAATATTAAATAGGAAGCTTGCGTTATTTCAAGTGGGTTTCCTACGCTACCGGCATTACATAACGTTTTCCCTCTGAAATTTTGAACGAACGCTTGGTGAACGTCACCGTAACAAACGACATCTGGTTTTCTTTCCCCTTCTATATTTTCAGTCAAATCACTATTTTCGAACATACTAATACGCTCTTCTCTTGAAGCGTGTGGTTGAATTCTTTCATATAAACTTCTCGGTGAGGCGTGGAACATACGAATGAGTTTGCCGCTCATAAAAAATTCGATTGAAAATGGTAAACTTCTTAAATAGTCGTTTTGTTCTTCTGATAATTGTTTTTGATGCCATTTTAATGCTTCAAATTCAGTCGGCTTTGTAATAAAATCATCCCAGTTTCCCATTACGACTACTTCACATTCTTTACGAATGATTTCAATTGCTTCACTGGAATGAGGTCCTTTTCCTACTAAATCTCCAAGACAAATAATGCGCTCGATTCCTCTTAATTTAATATCATTTAACACGGATTCTAATGCTTGAATATTACCGTGAATATCTGAAATTACTGCTATTTTATCCATATAAATTACTCCTTTATTTATTAAATTCACTTGATTGATACCATTTTGGAATATAAGATGAAAAATGATTATGATCTTCTAAAATTCCATTTAATCTTTCCTTCATATCATCTAATAAATATGGTGTGCTTCGGTTTGTCCATACGATATCAGCCGGGAATATCATTGCTGCATATAATGAGTACAGTTTCCAAAAATGTAGATCAGGTTCTCCTCCGCAATAACCGTGAACTTGTCCAACCGCAAATGGTTTGCTTATATTCGTTGTAAATAGTGCTACTTTATAAAAATCATGAATAGGATCACCAATATCGAATCTAGCAAAATCAATGACAGCCCGAAACTCATTTTGGTCAATCATTATATTAGCCGGATGAAAATCGTCATGTAAAAATACGATGGGACGATTTTTTAATAAATCTTTATGATTTCCTACAAAATCTATCACTGTATTTAAACGAAAAAAGTCTACTTCATATTCTTTCAACGCTTCTAAGTATCTCTCATATTTACTCCATATAGACATTTCCCATGAATTACTTTTATCTTCTTTTTCAACTAAATGAATCTTTTTTAGTACTTCTCCAGCCTTTTTTCCAGCCCTATACTGCTCTTCTGTAGACAACGTTCTTAATATATCTTCACCATCTAATCCATCAATCCATTCAAAAACTTGTACACATTTATTGAATTTAGTAAGACTAATAAAATGAATTAATTTTGGCATAGGAATATGTAAAGAATCTAGCTGCTGCATATATTCATATTCTTCCTGCTTCCGTTCAAAATATGATGAATCGCATACTTTAATAAAATACGAGGCCCCACTCTCTAATTCAATTTTATATTTCTCATCGAATGAAAAGCCTTTTGAAATAACAGTCGCTTTTAACATACGAGGCCATTCTAGTTTTCTCTCTATCTCTCTAAGCATTTCTTCCACAACATTCACCTCTATTAATATATGTACAAACTACCTAGCACTTCATGCTCTCGTTTATTTCCACCTGTAAACTCTACTGCAAATGGATTTTCGCCATTCTTATTCAAATGTTCTAGCACTAGCCCTTCTTCAATCGGTTCACAAAACTGTACATGAATATCTCCAAACACTACACTTTGACACTCAGCATTCCATTTTTCATTTTTCACAACTGAGCTTGTAGATAGTCCCATTACTTCTTTCCATTTCCGCACCGTTTCTCGAACGTTTTTCACTGCATAATGGATCGTTTCAATTTGTTGTACTTTGTTTTTATGTTCCGTAATCGTTCCAATGTTACGTAAATCATTTCTTCTTTCTTCGTCCGTTTCATTCCACTGTATAAAGAAAGGTAATTTCAGTCCTTTCTCTTCTTGCTTAACAAATAACATTTTCCATTCTAAAAGCCGGCCATCTTTTCTCATGCGTTTCCCTTCAAATGGCCCTATCGTATGTAAGCCGTGCTTCTTAAAGTTAACTACTAGCTCCTCAATTGCATCTGTTCGGATTGCGATTTGTAGCATTCCTTCTCCATTTTGTAGTTTCACCACTGTTTCTTGTACTAATGGATTTTCTGCTTCTTTCGCTTTTTCTTCATGTTGAACTGCTAAAAATTCTATGTATGATAAGTCAAAATAACTTAAACTATTCCAAGTACCCCAGTTCGTATGCTCTCCGCCTAATACAGTATGAAATCCAAGTTCCTGCATTTGTTTTGCCGCTTCCTCCGGTGTACCATGAACTGTGTGAACGAGATGATCAAATCGTAACATGTCTTTCTCCCCTTTCTCTCCATCCTTTTATTGTATATTTTATTTTTCTTTCATTCAATTCAAAAACTTTAAAACCTAGTTGATTTATACGATTAATATGTATTATAATGAAACAAATTTAATTATTGCTGATTGGAAAAACCAAAGGCACTTTTCTCATACGGGAAAAGTGTCTTTTTCATTTATTATTACAGGGGGATTATTTATGCAGAAATTAATTGTCTTTGCTATTATCGGATTTTTCGCTCAATTGATCGATGGAGCACTTGGAATGGCGTATGGGGTAACGTCTACTTCACTATTATTAATGTTTGGTATTGCACCGGCTGTAGCTTCCGCGTCCGTTCATTTAGCTGAAGTGGTTACAACTGCAGCTTCTGGCGCATCTCATATCAAATTTGGAAACGTTGATAAATATACAGTTTCCAGGCTTACATTACCTGGGGCAATCGGCGCATTTGTTGGGGCATGTTTTTTAAGTAATTTGCCTGGCGATGTAATCAAACCGTACATTTCCGTATTTTTATTTACTTTAGGGGTTTATATTTTATTACGATTCATCATTCAAAAACAAATTGTCACTTCAAATAAGCGTATGTCTGCAAAACAACTTGTGCCGCTTGGTTTATTCGCTGGATTCGTTGATTCAACTGGTGGCGGTGGTTGGGGGCCGATTACGACGCCTGTTCTTCTAGCAAGAGGAAATGAAGCTAGAAAAGTTATTGGATCTGTAGATACGAGTGAATTTCCTGTTTCACTCGCTGCAACAATTGGCTTCTTCATCTCACTTGGCTGGGAACAAGTAAGCTGGGTTTGGGTATTTGCGTTAATGCTTGGCGGTATTGTCGCAGCTCCAATTGCTGCATGGTTAGTTCGTATCGTTCCAGCACATTTACTTGGGGTATTAGTTGGCGGTCTTATTATCTTTACGAATATACGTACACTGCTTACTACATTTAAAGTGGATCCAACTATTATTTCACTTTCTTACGTTGCAGTTGGTCTTGTCGTTATTATTTCTATTTTCATCGCTGTTCGAAATCATTCCAATCGTCCTAACGCATCAACCGCTGAGTATCCAAATGATCAGAAGCAAATGCTACCATAACTATAAAAAATACCGCCCAATTTAGAGCGGTATTTTTTATTTTTCTATTTTCCAATTAATCATCGTTTCTGTAGCATTTACTCTCTTCATATGTAACTTTTCTAAAACACGAATCGAACTATAATTATCTAGAAGTGTCTCTGCAATTATTGTTTCTACCTCTCCTGTTTTGAAAGCCCAATCGATTAGTTCTCTTACAGCTTCTGTTGCATAGCCCATATTCCAATATTTCTCAATAAATCCATAGCCAATTTCCACTGTTTGATTCTCGTTTGGTTTCCCTTTAAACCCAATATCACCTAAAACGCTATCATCTTCTTTCCGAAGAACATACCACGCCCCCCATGGTAATAAAGCCACATCTTGTTTTACATTCTTTACATGCCCTACAATATGCGGACCGCTATTGTATCCTTGCTCGTTAGCAATTTGAATTCTCTCTTCTGTACACGGCACTATATAGAGCCTTTCTGTTTCTAATTTCATATTGATTTCCCCTTTTCAATTAAACAATACCTCAATTTTACTAAAAATAAAAAGAATATTCATCCTATTCGTTAAATTTATACTTATTCTTTGAAACGAATTTAAGGAATAATCCTCTTTTGATAGTTATGTCGAATTATATTTTTCTGAATTTTCTTTTAATTTAGAGGGTTTTTCAATATTTTTTGCGAAACATTTGTATAACAATTTTTTCTTTGCTTATTGCTACATAATAGTAGGTTCGGGTGGAGTATTGCAAGCGTTTCCTATACAATAACCGATATTTTTTGACTTTTCCTAACAAAATATCTTGCAATATATTCAGAAAGTCATTACAATTGCCATATATTAAAAATCTTAGCAATATATAAATCCTCATCAATCCGATGAGGTAGAGGTTGCGACTTTTAATAGTAAAACGGACGAGACACAGAGAATGTCAGCTGACTCCGTTTGAAAGGAAAAGTTGCCGAAGTTTATATTTCTTCTCTGGAAATATGAGCTGGGGCTGTCTCCGAAAGGAACAGAACTGTCACGTTTACAAAATTACCGTGTAAACGTGGGGTGCTATCTTAACGGAAGGGTATGATGGGGTGGTTATTTGTGAAACGTTCCGCCAAATTCCTTTGGCGGTTTTTTGTATTTTTCTCCCCCGCTCCTTCCTAACCTACAAGAAAAGGAGTGTTGAACATGAATAGCGCAACAAATCAATCTACCTCTAAAACGCAAACTACACAAGGACAAGGTGAATTAAAACGCGGATTAAAATCTCGTCACCTTACGATGATTTCTCTCGGTGGTACAATTGGTACCGGACTATTTCTTGCCAGCGGTGGTGTCATCCATACAGCTGGACCTGGTGGCGCATTAATTGCATACGCTGCAATTGGAATTATGGTTTATTTTTTAATGACAAGCTTAGCTGAACTTGCAGCTTACATGCCTGTTACTGGATCTTTTAGCACGTATGCAACAAAATTTGTTGATCCATCACTTGGCTTTGCACTTGGATGGAACTATTGGTATAACTGGGCAATTACGATTGCTGCTGAACTTGCAGCCGTAACATTAATTATGAAATTTTGGTTCCCAGATACCCCTTCTCTTATTTGGAGCGGATTATGTTTAGCTATTATTTTCCTTTTAAACTATTTATCTGTTAAAGGGTTTGGTGAATCTGAATATTGGTTCGCACTTATTAAAGTAGTTACGATTATTATCTTTTTAATTGTTGGTTTCATGATGATTTTTGGAATTATGGGCGGTGAAACGGTTGGATTTAAAAACTTCACTGTTGCAGATGCACCATTTAACGGCGGTATCATGGCAATTATCGGTGTGTTTATGGCAGCTGGTTTCTCATTCCAAGGTACTGAACTATTAGGAGTAGCTGCTGGTGAAACGTCTGATCCAGAACGTAATATCCCAAAAGCAATTCGTTCAATCTTTTGGCGTATTCTTTTATTCTATATCCTTGCAATTCTCGTTATCGGTTTATTAATTCCTTATACAACTGAAAGCCTTGCTGCAAGTGATGTTACAGTAAGTCCGTTTACACTTATTTTTGAAAAAGCGGGCGTTGCCTTTGCTGCTTCTGTTATGAACGCTGTTATTTTAACTGCTGTACTATCTGCTGGTAACTCTGGTATGTATGCATCAACTCGTATGCTTTGGGATTTAGCACGCCAAGGAAAAGCACCAAAGTTTCTTGGTAAATTAGATAGCCGCGGTGTACCTGTTAACGCGTTAATCGTAACGTCAATTGTTGGTAGTATTGCTTTCATTGCTTCTTTATTCGGTGATGGTGTTGTATACATTTGGTTATTAAACGCATCCGGAATGTCTGGTTTTATCGCATGGGTTGGAATTGCAATTAGTCATTACCGTTTCCGTAAAGCATATATCGCACAAGGAAAAGATTTAAATGACTTACCATATAGAGCAAAATGGTTCCCATTCGGTCCAATCTTCGCATTTACACTTTGTATCATCGTAATTTTAGGACAAAACTACGGCGCATTTATGGGTGAAGCAATTGATTGGAACGGTGTACTCGTTTCTTACATCGGTTTACCACTCTTCTTAGTACTATGGTTAGGTTATAAATTTACGAAAAAAACAAAAGTGATTCCACTTGATAAATGTGAACTAAAATAAAGTGAAACGAGCAAACAAATTTGTTTGCTCGTTTTTTGTTGCAAACTTCTTTACTTCCCTATTGCTCCTGTTTTTGCAATAATAAAGGAAATATAAATAAAGGTTGGGATACAATGAACATTCGCATTACTGATGAAGCGAAAGCAGCTATACATAGATTAGAACTTGAAGATAAAAAGATCGTTCGCATTAGAGGAACAATGACGAACTCTTGTAGTATTTTCGTTGATGTCGATTTAATTTGGGATACATATAACGCAGATGATGTTGTATATGAAGATGCAGAGCTTATCGTACAAATGGATTCATTCACGAAAGACTACACTGGTGATACGGTGAAACTTGATTATAAGACGACAGGTTTTAGTATTACGACTCCGAGTGAGACTTTGGTTTATGGATTGTCGATTAAAAAATAAAAATTGTTTTCATTTGACCACCGAGGTGAAAAAATGGGTAAATATGTTCCGTTAAAATTTTTATTTAATGAAGAATTAGCAGAAAAAATAGCTGATTCTATTTGTAAACACGATCCTTGTTTCTCTAAAAGCATCTTTGTAGATTCTGTAGCTTGTAAAGTTGAAAATTTAGAGTTAAAACAGCGTATTGAAGTAATTGCAGATGAATTACACAATGCTTTACAAAAAGATTTTAATGCCGCAATACATATATTACTGAAAACATTAGGACCAGAAAATACAACAGAAGTAGGCACATTTACAAATGGATATATGTACATGCCTGTTGCAAAATACGTTGAAAAATATGGGCTTAACGATTTTAAAATCTCGTTTAATGCAATGTATGAAATAACGAAAAGGAATACTGCTGAATATGCCATTCGGCCCTTTCTTGAAACATACCATGAAGATACACTAAACATATTACAACAGTGGATTCATGACGAAAACAGCCACATTAGGAGATTAGTTTCTGAAGGTACAAGACCAAGGCTTCCTTGGGCTAAAAAAATAGGAGCTCTAAAAGGTGATTTTAAGTACAATTTACAACTTCTTGAACCATTAATGAATGACCCTTCTAAATATGTTCAAAAATCTGTAGCCAATCATATTAACGATATTACGAAAGAAGATAAAGAACTCGTTTTTCAATGGTTACAGCAATTACGTGATAAACAGCATCCTATTAATCCTTGGATTATAAAACATGGGTTAAGAACAGTTATTAAAAATGGTACTTTACCAAAAGATTTTTGTTTTTGAGTATATTAAACAAAAACGCTATCTTTTCCTATGATTCTAGAAAAAGAATAGCGTTTTTTTACTCGTCCAGTATTTAGTAGGTATAACTTTTTATATTTCAAAAGACTTTTCTCTCTAAAAATATTTTTCATACAAATTTTCACATTCTAAAAAATCTATAAATTTCTTATAATGTGTCACTGTTCTTTCTAAAGCAATCATTAAAACAAAAATAAAATAAATTGCTTGGATTCCATTCATATAATTAAAGAGTGATTCAAATATATATACAATACTTGCAATCATAGAACAAAACCATAAATAAAACTTCATTTTCAGCTTTTTAATTTTTTGCTTAGTTGTCTTACAATACTGGCCATGAACTCTTATAAACAAATAAATTGCTGTATGTAAAATAATAATTGAAAATTGAAAACTTCGATTGTCCTCCGAACTAAATTCAGAAAAATCTATTTCTAATGAATGTAATACTATCCAAATAGAAAATAAAGATAGCAGAAATACATATAAAAAACCAATTAATAATTCAAAAATAAAGAGCCAAGGTTTATTTATGATTGAGTAAAATGGATTTAGATATTTTATGGTTAATAAAAATTTTCTCACTAAATCAGTTATAATAATTGATGTATTAGTTATATTCATATAGAAAAGTAATGTTATTGGAACTAATAACATTATAGTGATGCCCCAAACAGTAATCTTAATGCCTGATAAAAAGAAAACAGCTCCATAAATTATAACTGAAAAAATAAAAGTTGATACTGGAACAAACATTAAAAATGTAAAAGTTCTTATTAAGATTAAATCCCCTAAAAAATCTTTTATTATGGAAACGTGTATTTTTTCCTCCTTGTATTTTTTCACAGTATCAACTATTTCTTTCTCAGATAAAAGAAAACACTTCAATCTATTAAACATAAAAAAACCCCTTTATATTAAAAAGATTAAAATATATACCAAACTGTTATTAAAATTTCATAAAAATAATTGTAAATTTTGTATAAGCATTTTTTTCACTTTCAACTGTAATTAAGGCGTGATGTGCCTCTATAATAGCTTTGACAAGTGCCAATCCAATTCCGGTCGATCCGTGCTTTTTAGAACTACTTGATTTATAGAATCGTTCAAAAATATGAGGTAATTCTTCAGCTGAAATTCCCTCTCCAAAGTCTTGGATTACCAGTTCTGTATAGGTTGGAGAATTTTTGGCCTGAATCATTATTTTACCACCGGGTTTAGAATGTTCGATTGCATTCTTCAACAGGTTTAACAAAGCTTCCTGCATCCATAATTTGTCGTGAATAACGACTATTTCTCTAGGTGCATTCCAATCAATCAAAATATTTTTATCACTTATCATGCTTTGCAAGCGATTTAGTACTTCCTCAGTCGTATCTACTAAATTCCCTGGCTCTTTATCAAACGAAATCGCTTTTGCATCAATTTTTGCTACTTTTAACAAATTCTGAATTAAGACATTCATTCTAGAAATCTGAATATCATTATTTTGTAGTAATTGAGCTTGTTGCTCTCGGGATAGTTTCTCATTTAACAACATTTCATTATAGATAGAAATAGTTGAAAGCGGCGTTTTTAACTGATGAGATATATCCTGCAACATTTCTCCTAAAAACCGTTTCTCTTCAAGCAAATCATGCATATTTTTTCTAATGATATCCCTCATTGAACGAAATGAAATCGCCAGTTTCGCGAAATCCCCCTCTTTATTTTCATTGATGACAACCGAGTAATCTCCCTCGATTATCTTTTTTGCAGCTCTAGTAAGCTGGCTAATCTTATTGAAAATAATTTTTTGTTGCATGTAGTTTGCAACAAAAAGTAAAAATCCAAAAGCAATCAATCCCCACATCATAAATTGATTGTGATTAATAATTAGATTATTTAAGTGAGGAAAAAATTTTGAATCCAAGTCTTCATATAATCCATATTGCTTTAGGATCTCTGT
Source organism: Bacillus sp. MYb78 (assembly GCF_002975115.1). Classification (NCBI taxonomy): domain Bacteria; kingdom Bacillati; phylum Bacillota; class Bacilli; order Caryophanales; family Bacillaceae; genus Bacillus; species Bacillus sp. MYb78. The sequence goes on along the minus strand of NZ_PCOB01000023.1, from coordinate 63,604 downwards.
CCCTTTTTCCTGATATTTACTTGAGTGAGACGAATGACTTGATAAGACTTTCATAATTTCCGCTTCATTTTCTGGATTCTGCTCTACCAACCTAGCTGTAATTTCCCCCCATGTTGCAATAGAGTCTCTTTTCAAATGATCATAAAATAATTGTTGAATAATAAATTGGTAAATCACAAATATAGATAAAAGGACGGCTAGTATCGTCATATAACTTTTTAACTCGGTATTTTTCATTATCTTGCTCACCCAATCACGTCCTTGCTCCAACGATAACCATATCCTCTTTCGGTAACGATAAACTGTGGTTTTTGAGGATTGTCTTCAACTTTAGCTCTTAAACGCTTTATGTATACAGATAACGTGTTTTCATCAAAAAAAACATTTTCTCCTTCTGTTATTTGTTGTAGGAGTTCATCTCTTTTTAATGCTTTGTGAGAATTCTTCATGAAATTCAATAGCAGCTTGTATTCTAAATTCGTCAATGTAATACTTTCACAATTTTTATAAACCTTGACTAGGTTCGTATCGATTCTTATATTCTCAGATCTTAAAATTTGAGATGGCGTTTCTAGCGACGCTTGTTTACGCAATTGTACTTTCACTCTGGCGATAAGTTCCCTAACCCGAAAAGGTTTGGTTATATAATCATCACCGCCTATATCCAGCCCCATTACCACATTTGCTTCTTCATCTAGTGCAGTTAAGAAAATAATAATCGAATTCTCGTTTTTCTTTTTAAAATACAAACATAAGTCATAACCATTACCATCTGGTAGGCCGATATCAAGGATGGACAAATCAAATGTATTGTGAACAAACTGGTGTTTAGCTTCTTTTACACTGGACGCTCTAATCACCTCATAACCTTCATTTCTCAATGAAAATTCGATGGCTATGCCAAGAGCTTCATCATCTTCAACTAGTAATATTTTTTTATTCAAGTATGCCCTCTCCTTTTTTTCCCCTAGCTTATACTCCAATTACAATAGCCTGGCTATAATCTAGCCAGGCTTATAATATTATTGTTCTCTGATATTATCAATAATATTATCTTGTTGAATTTTTTTCAATGGATTTAAGACTGATAAATAACTAATTATTAAAGCTGAAACAAACGTAATGATACAAGCCTCATAGGGAATCGTCCATGTCATTTTCAACATATCAGATATAGCTAAATATATAATATAAGACAATATACAGCCAAAAAAGATTCCTTGTAAACTTCCAGAAAAACCGTAAATCAAAGCTTCATAGGTAATCATTTTTTTCAAATCCTTTTGTGACATACCAATGGATTTCAAAGCGGCCAATTCTTTTCGTCTAGTCATGATACTTATAGTTATAGTATTGAGGATATTAACGCTACTAATTAAAGAAATGACTGTGATGAAACCATATGCAAGCACTTGTAAAGTAAGTTTTTCTTCTTTTTTTGTTTTATTTTCTTGATAATTATTTACGATTGTAATGGAATAGCTTTTTCCAATCGTGTTTTCTATTTCCTTTACTGTCGCGGAAGATTGAGTTACATCCTTTAATTTAGTTTCAAAGCTATTCTCCTTTTTTTCGTATACTTTAGATATATTTTCAAGTGATTTCAATTGATACAAAACTTGTTCACCTTCAGCTAAATGATCTGGATTATTATCCACTATCTTAATTGTAATATCCGATTTAACAGATAACTTATCAACAGATTTAGATGCAAATGCAACACTCATTAAATACGAGAAAGTAATAAATAACACACTACTTATAATAATTGATAAGATTGTAATGGTATAGCGATTTTTATTTCGCTTAACATTTTTCATAGCCATGCTCAAAGGAATAGATAAAGGTTTTTTCACCATGGAATTCTTTTGTTTTTTGATTTGTTCCTTTTTAATTGACAACCTGCTACTAATTGCCAACAAAGGGGAGATTTTCCCTGCAAAATAAGCTGGGTACAAACTTGACGCTATTACAGAAAGCAAGGTAATAATCGAACTTACTAGTAAAATATTCCAATCAACATAAAATATCGAGACCGCTTTACTATTTTCCATTAAAAGTGAAAAAGTGAACTGCAGAGAGGCAAGTGCTATTAGGCTACATATAATTCCAATTGGTATAGCGATAACAGCCAGAAAAGTAGCTTCTCTCAGAACGATTTGTCTAATTTGCTTTCGTGTTGCACCAATGCTTCTCAACAAGCCAAACTGCCTCGTTCGTTCTACGACACTGATTTGAAAAGCGTTGTAAATCACAACAATTGTCGCTATCACAACAATGCTGATTGTAATAATTAGCGTAGCCATAATCGAATTATTGTAACCTGGTTTCTCTAATTGAATTAATTCATTACTTATATTAATATTATTTTCTCCGGAAATGGTCTTGAGTCCCTCTAAAACCTCATTAAAGTTTGCTTTTGAGCTAATTCCAACTAATATTTTTCCTTCACCAGCGCTAAACTTACTCTTATAGGTTAGTAACCGTCCCACCTTATTTTCCTGTGTATATGTACTATCACTTAGAAAACCAACCAATTTGTATTTTTTTTCATTTAATTCGAATGAATCACCTATTTGAATATTTTCTTTTATATAAGGTAATACCCAGGGATCAACAGCAACTTCTTGATCATTAGATGGCAATCTGCCCTTAATAATACTGTATTTTAAAAATTCCAAGGCGTTATCATCAGCAAAATTTATTTTTACAGCAGCCTCTCCAACTTGGACTGTTTCTCCCTGTGACATTAAACCAAATGATTCAATTTGCGGGTTATATTTAATTTTTTTCAATATCGATTCATCGTAATTTAATACAACGGCATGAAAAGAATACCCTTGCCTCTTTTTCGTATTCTCGATTTGAGAAATCTGAGTACCGTTCATAAATAGGCCGATTGTAGAAATTAACGATACAGAGAGTACGATTCCTATCAAAGTTAAAATTGTTCGTTTCTTATTTCCCTTTAAGTATCTCCTGCTTAATTGTTTATAATTACCAATCAAGATTAGTTTCCTCCCGTCTTAGGCTTATTCGTGGATAGCCACTGATCGGAAATGATTTGGCCATCTTCAATTGTAATAATACGGTCAGAAGTTGATGCAATTTTTAAATCGTGAGTAATCAATACAATAGTTTGATTATATTTTTTTGCTGTCAATCTTAATAAATCCATGACTTCTTTTGTGTTTTGAGTATCCAGATTTCCTGTAGGTTCATCAGCTAAGATTAAATGTGGGCGATTTATAAGTGCCCTCCCAATCGAAACCCGTTGTTGCTGACCTCCTGATAATTCAGATGGTAAATGATTTCGTCTTTCATGAAGTCCCAGAATTTCAATAATTTCGTCCATATAAGGATTATCTACAGGTTCATTATCTAGTAAAGTGGGCAAAGCTATATTCTCTTGCACATTCAATACAGGAATTAAATTAAAGAACTGAAATATAAAACCAACTTTTCTTCTTCTAAATATCGAAAGTTCATTATCTGAATAATTATAAATATTGTTCTCTCCAATAAATACTTGTCCTGAACTCGGACGGTCCAATCCTCCCAAAATATGCAACAATGTACTTTTACCTGAGCCAGAAGCTCCTACGATTGAAACAAATTCCCCTTGCTGTATAGAAAGATTTATGCCCTTCAAAGCATCTACCCTACTATTTCCTTCACCATAACTTTTGACTACATTTTCTATTCTTACGATTTCCATTTATATCACCTTATTTTCATTTTAATTTAGTCTTGTACCTCTACAAAGTTTATTTTATTCTGATTATTCGAAGAGAGCTTATCAATCTGTTGTAAAACTTTGTCTACTTCTTGTTTGTTTTTATAATCAAAATTACGTTTTTGAAATTGAATCAATTTCATTATTGACTCTGATTCAGAAATTGTATTATAGTCTTGGTCGTTTAGAATAACAAGGTTCATTGGGGCATACCCAATCCAAATTTGCTGTTTAACATACTGGGCAGATACCATCTTACCGTTCAAATTCAACTGGTTATTTTCAAAATTATCAACCATAGAATCCTTAGCCGCATAAGAAAATAATAGATTCTGATTACTAGATACTTTATTTTTATCTTTCACCCTCTCAGAAATAGTAGATGCTAAATTTGGATCTTTTCTAGCTCTTAGAAGTCCCTTATTAAATAATTTTACCGCGGTAGAACTATTAATAACTGCATATTCTGTAGTGCTGATTTCAAATTCTTCATTTGTATCATTTTGTTTCTTATCTTCTTCTGATAATGGAATCCTTTTTGTTGTTGTGACGTACTTTACCTTATAGTCTATTGATTGTTTAGTGTCATCTTTAAACTCTTGTTTAACTTTTTCTACGTCAGTTGCAGTACCACTAACTAGAATCCCATCGACTAGTTGTCCTGGACCTTGCACATAACGTTTTACTCCTAATCCTATTCCTATAAAAATAGCAATAACAACCGTATAACTTATAATTTTTTTCATTAGAATACTCCTTTAGTAAATGATTTATATCTGGATTATAGATGAGTTTTTTTCATAAGTTAATGACTTCTATCTAACTATGTGACTACTAATCTTACAATTTTGTAAGATTAGTAGTCCTCATGCTCAACAAGCTAAATTTATATAATAATAATCTTATACGTTATTATTCTCTTTTTTTATTGAAACGGGTCGAATCACAGGCAATAACCCGACCTATAATGATTAATGTTACAGATAATAACTTAAGGCCCGTCTTATATATAATCTAAATCTTTAAAATAAACAAAGGATATTACTCCTAATACAGCACCAACTATCCCCAGCATCAAACCCTTATACTTTTGTATAAACATCTTATTCCTCTTTTCGTACAAATAAATTATTCCATATATAACAATACTAAATTATGGAATGTTTCAAAGAATTAAAACGTTTTTATATTCAGTTTATATGTCTACTTCTTTACTTATCCCATAGATAAGTAAATCCAAAGGGATACAAAAACGTCACTTCTTTTATAAACAGTACGACTTTATTGTTACTTAATAGTAGTGAGAAATATCACATATCTCATAAAAGGGCTGGGCGGAAATTTAAGTTTACTAAATACCTTTTCTAAAGTTTGAGTGCACCCTTTTTCTGTACACTCCATCCAATCTTTCATTAAACAACTACCTTCTCCTATAATTTCAAAGGATTTCCACTCGTTTATCCCGAATATATAAATTATCATTCTCATAAGGAGCGAATTTATATGAATCTATTCGAACACGAAACGTAAAACCGTTCCCCTTTCATAAGAGGTCCTCCTTTTTTCTTTTCTCACCATATCATTTACTTACAAAATAGGAGGACATAATTATGAAACGTGATCCATTATTTTTAACTTTATTAGAAAGTGCAAATACACATTTTAGCGGCTGGGATTTTTCTTTCATTTCAGAAACGGGTCGAATGAAGAGTGAGCCTTTATCGTGGTCGTACGGCAGTACTGCTTTCCAGCTTATGCAACATGCAGAATCAATGCTCGATATGGGGACTGGCGGCGGAGAGTTTTTATCTATGTTACAACCGTTCCCGTCAACTATTTATGCTACTGAGGGCTACGCTCCAAACGTGCCAATTGCTCGAAAGAAATTAGAGCCTTTAGGGGTTACTGTTGTAGAGGTGAACGATGATACTTCATTGCCATTTCAAGATGGTCAGTTTAATCTAATCCTAAACCAACATGAATCATATGCTGCTTCTGAAGTAAAAAGAATCCTTTCTCCAAATGGAACATTTCTTACACAACAAGTTGGCGGTCTCGATTGCGCGGAACTTAATGACCAATTTGACACACCACTAAATAGTGAATTTGCAAGTTGGTCTCTTGAAGCGGCATGTAATGAACTACAGGAAAACGGATTTACTATCTTAGAAGCAAAAGAAGAATTCCCTTTCCAACGCTTTTATGATATTGGCGCTATCGTCTATTATTTAAAAGCAATTCCGTGGCAAATTCCTAATTTCACTGTCGAAAGGTATTATGAGGAGTTATATCGTATACATGAGATTATCTTGCAAAAAGGATATTTTGATGTGAAGCAACATCGATTTATGATTAAGGCGATTCGTGACTAACGGAAAAGAGGTGGCAAAGCCACCTCTTTTTTGTTCCGTTTACGTATGTTCTCTACTCTTTCACCATAAGAAAAGTTATATCATACATATTACAATTATGACCAATAAATTGTATTTTTGAAACTTATAATCACCTCGCATATATAACGAGAGCAAAAACGTGATTTTTCACTTTCCTCTTCTATTGAGAAACAAGTTGTCTTTCATATCGCTTGTTCGCATCATCTTCTTTCAAACATGCAGTTGTGTAATTAATAATATTCCGGTTATCGTACGTGAATATATGTTTTAACTTATTTTCTTCTGTTAATACTGTCGGTAAGTATTTTGGTAAATTGCTAACTACTCCTCTATTATCACCATCTAATATCCAATCAATTTCTTTCCATTCTAATAAGCCTTCAGCCGTACGTAATGGTGTATTCATTTGCATTCCATCTGGCAAATCAGCAACGAACACATACATTCCTTCACTAGCCTGGGGCTCACCTTTACCTTTAAAACCAACAGTCCCTTTATACGTTACACTTGAAAGTTCTATGCCCGTTTCCTCAAACGTTTCTCTAATTATTCCTTCGTATGGCGTTTCATTCTCTTCTATTTTTCCTCCAACACCATTCCACATCCCCATATTCGGCTTTTTATTTCTATTTAATAGCAGTATTTTATCGCTTTTTCTAATAAAGCAAATTGTGTATTTGTACATACGATCATTTCCTTTCATTTTCCACATGAGTTATTTGGCTTATTTTCAAGTAAAAACACTCGCCTTACAATTCCTTACTACATAATATATAGTACAACTTTCATGCGTAAACACTTTACGTCAAACGAGAGAATCCTTTTTAGAAAGGAGAATTTAAAATCGATACTATAAGCAATGAATTTCTAAAACAATATTACGACAGCCTTGTGTGGTTAAAAGATACACATTGGTTTGGAGTTCCAATCTGTAAACTTCCCTCTGATCTCTTTTTGTATCAAGAAATCATTTATGAATTAAAGCCCGATTTAATTATTGAATGCGGGACTTTTCACGGTGGTAGTGCACTGTATTTAGCTTCTATGTTAGATTTAATTGGAAAAGGTCACGTACTTACTATCGATATAACTCCGCAGCCAAATCGGCCATCACATAATCGAATTACGTATTTAACAGCATCTTCTGTTTCTGTGCAGGCCATCCAAACAATAGTAAGTATGCGCAAACCTGATGATGTGATTTTAGTTATTTTAGATTCTGATCATAGTAAAGAGCATGTTTCCAAAGAACTCTTGCTATATAAATCTATCGTCACTACTGGCAGTTATATAATTGTAGAAGATACCTCCATTAACGGAAATCCGCTTCTTCCCGATTGGGGTCCTGGCCCAATGGAAGCTGTGGAAGAGTTTTTAACTAAAAACAATAACTTCATAATCGACGAGTCTAAACATAAATTTTTCATATCATTTAATCCAAAAGGTTTTTTAAAGAAAATAAAGTGAAACTTTAATAAGTGGGGTTTTGCTCATCCCCCACTTATTCTATCATTTTCATTTTTGAAAAAGGATAATATACGAATTCCACCTTGCCAATTATGTTATCTTCTTCAATATATCCTAAGCCATTGCGACTATCTCTACTTACTTCGCGGTTATCTCCCATTACAAATAACTTATTTGGCGGAATTTTTGTCTTTTGAAAATTATAAAACACTTGTGTGTTGTTAAATAAATCTTTGTTCGTATATGGTTCTTCTTGCTTTTTATCGTTCACATATACCTTTCCGTTCGTTATGTTAATTACATCACCAGGAAGCCCTATTACACGTTTCACATAATATTTCGATTCATCCTCTTCTTTTATAATGACAATTTCTCCGTGTTGTAAATTAGAAAGACGTACTACCGCTTTATTTACAAATACGTAGTCTTCTTCATATAAAGTCGGCTGCATCGATTCCCCTTCCACCTTACATAAAGTAAAAGAATGGTAGCCTATGACTATCACCAATATAAATAGTATGTACTTTCCCCAGCCTCTCTTAATCTCCTTTTTCATATCCATTCCCACCTTATAAAGCGCTTTTTAACTCAAAAAATATATCACTGCACAATATGTTTCCATGCAGTGATACTATTTTTACTGTGCCTTGTTCGGTTGTTCTACTGGAATTGAATTTGTATTTGATCTATTTGTTTTTAATTCAAAATACGCATCCAAAATCTCTTTACCAATCGCAGAATTAATTCCTGATTTATCATCATTCACCCATGGTACAACAACTGAAAAAGCTACTTCCGGATCCGCATCATATGGTGCATAACCGGCAAGAGTTAAATTATAACATTTTTTTCGGTTGTTGTTCTCATCTCTTCCAATATCACTTTCTCCACCATATACTGTCTCAGCTGTTCCTGTTTTTCCCGCTGGTTTATATGGTAGACCTTTAAATGTTCCGGTTCCGGTTCCGTCAGCTTCTTGAAAAACTCTTCTAAATCCTTCTTTTACATGATTAATGTACGAAGTTTCCATATCCACTCTATTTAATACAACTGGTTCAATCGACCGAACGACTTTTCCTGCATCCTCTGGTCTATTCGGTTGCTCTCTAACTTCTTGTACAATTTGTGGTTTCATTCGGTAACCGCCATTTGCAATGGTTGAAATATATTGCGCAAGCTGAAGCGGCGTATATGTATCATACTGTCCAATCGCGTAATCAAGTAAAAATCCGGGTATGTTATCAGTTCTACCTATTTGACCGATCGATTCATTTGGCAGGTCAATACCAGTCGACACACCTAGGCCAAATTGTCTAAAATAGTAGCGCATTTTATTAAATGTTTCTTGTTTAATATCTAATGGATTGTTTGGAACATAATTAATGCCTGCCATTTTTAAAGCTGTATTAAACATATAAACGTTCGATGACACTTGCAAAGCTCTTAAATCATCAATATCCCCAAATTCTTTCCACGATTTCTTCGGCTTAGAACTTCCTTTAAAATACATTGGCGCATCAAAGAAGTGTGTATACGGCTTAATCGCTTCTGTTTGATATCCAGTTAATAAAGTAGCCCCTTTTACAGTTGACCCTAACTCATAAGAACTTGTCATCGTTCCTAATGCATAATCTTCTATTTGCATACCGCCATCTTTATTTACAATTTTCTTTCCTGCCATTGATAAAATTTGACCGTTTTTCGGATTCATCATTACTACGAACGCACGATCCATCATCGGCTCTGCAGCATGAAAGGCTCGTAAATTCTTTTCAAGGCTTCCCTCTACTCTTTTCTGTAAATCCATATCGACTGTTAACATCAAGTTATTTCCACTTTTTCCTTCAGTCACTTTTTCTGTTCGAACAATCTTCCCTGCTTTATCCATAATATTTTTAGACTGTTCTTTCGTTCCATGTAGTGCATCTTCGTATTGTTTTTCGATGTAACTTTTACCAATACGGTCGTTTCGATTATAATCACGAACTAAATAATAATCTAATTGTTCTCTTGGCAATCCTTCATTTTCATTAGAAACGCTACCTAGTATAGAGCGCAGTATTTTATCATTTGGGTATTCACGTTCCCAATCTACTGTTGTATCCACTCCCGGTAAACTTGCCAACCTTTCACTAACGACAGCATATTCATTTTCACTTACGTCTTTTTTAACGATTTGCGGAGTCATTTTATATCCCGCATTCATTTTGCTTTTAATTACTAATACTTCTATATCTTCCTTTGAAAGCTCATTTAATTCTTCTTGTGTAATTCTTTCCCGGCGCAGTTCTTCTACTTTTTTATCTAACTCTTTTCCTTCTATTTCTTGCTTTCTAAATTTACTCTCATCTTCTTTCGTTACTTTCGCTGCTGCCCGATTTTCATTTAACTGCATCCAAAAATCTTTTTTATCTGTCTCTGTTAACTTATCCATGTCCTCTTGCGACATTTCAATTAGCTTAGCTAAATCTCTTGCTACTTGTAAAACTTCTTTTGAGTCCACTCCTCTCATTTTCGTATATGTAACGGTTCGTAATGGTTTATTATTTACAATAACGTGACCTTGTCGATCAAACATTTTCCCTCTAGGAACGGGAGTACTTACCGTTACATCTTCCTTTTTGTTTACTTCATTTCTATACGTTTCTCCATCAATGATTTGTACTTTACCTAATTGAATTATAATAGCTGAAAATAAAAGAAAGACAATAAAAAATAGTACATTTAACCGAAATGGAATATGAGTCTTTTTCTTTTTCGATTGTTTTTTCTGCTCCTTTTTCTGTCTCATTTCGCTCCCTCGCTTCATTCTATTAACATTTCTACGCAAAATCATTATGTATCAAATTTATTTATATGATATATATAGAATTTTATATTAATTACTAAAGAAATAAAAGATTTAATTTTCAGTTTTTTAATTTTATAACCTATTTATTACCATTCCCCTTCATAAGTCATAACATGAATTTTATTCAAACAAAAAACTGAGGTGTTCTCTATACACCTCAGTTTTTCATAAAAATAATAACTTATTTAACCGACGATAACCCTTCAACAAACTCACCAATCTTATTTTGAAAAACAAAATCAAAGTTATATTCCTGTCCTGTTAACTCTTCATTTACTAAAATAGTTGTTGCTCCCACTTCCCTCTTTGCAATTTGCGGGAATGAAGCGACAGGCTGTACTTTTAGTGATGTTCCCATAACGATAAGCACATCTGTTTCATATAAACGTTTGATAGCATTTTGATATTGCGGCAATGTATCTCCGTATAAAACAACGTCTGGATTTAAAATGAAATTACACTTCTCACAACGCGGTACTTCATGATCAATCATATACTGTAAATCATAGCCTGATTTACATTTTGGACAATGTGCTGTTTGAAGTGTTCCATGTAAATCGATGACATGCTTACTGCCACCTAATTGATGTAAACCGTCAATATTTTGCGTTAAAATCGTAATATCTTTCCCTTGTTCTTCTAGCGCAGCTAAAAAGCGATGTCCACGATTTGGTTTATATTGATGGAACGTATTAATTTGAAAGATTTCTTTATAATGCTTCCAAAACTCTTTCGGACTTCGATTATAATACCCTCTTGATAAATACATCTCCACATTCGTATCAGCATACAACCCATTTGCTGAACGAAAATCTGGAATACCACTTTCCGTACTTGCACCCGCGCCTGTTAATACTGTAATTTTCTTCGCTTTTTCTAAAATTGAACGTACTTCTTCAAATTGTTGCACAAAAATCACCTCTATGTATTTTCCTATTCTTATTATACCAGTTGTTTACAGGAGGTGTTGTACAATTCATTTTACTTAATGCGTTGCGCCCCCAACCTCTACAATATCTACTTCAACTGTCGTCGTTACTTCGATTGCCAATTCTATCCCCTTACGAATAGTAGAAAGTGACATACTCGGTTGCCCTGGATAATTACTCGCTTGTTCTGGTAAGAACGGAATGTGAATGAATCCACCTTTTATTTTCTTATCATGTTTCTCTAGTTCATGCATAAGTCCATAGAATAAGTGATTACAAACGAATGTGCCTGCCGTCTGTGAAATAGATGACGGTATGCCCTCTTCGCGAAGTTTTTTTACGATTGCTTTCATCGGAAGTGTAGACCAATATGCAATCACTCCTTCTTCTACAACTGGTACATCTACCGGCTGATACCCTTCATTATCAGCAATTCTTGCATCATCAATATTAATTGCGACACGTTCTATCGTAATATCTGGTCTGCCCCCAGCTTGTCCGATACATATAATAATTTCCGGCGCTAGTTCTTCTATATACTCTTTTAATACGCTTATTGATTTATGAAATACAGTTGGTACTTGTTTGCTTATTATCTTGTATTCTCCAATTGTTTTTTCATGCAAACCTTTTGCTACTTCCCAAGCTGGATTGATATTTTCTCCGCCAAACGGATCAAACCCTGTTAATAATACTGTTTTCATAGTTTTATCCTCCTAATTAGAAACGATATACAAGGCCGTACATAATAAACATATTTATGATAAAAATTGAAAGAGCAATTGGTACTTGTGCTTTAATAACCGCATTTTTATCCTTTAGCTCTAAAAGCATCGCAGGTACGATATTAAAGTTTGCTGCCATTGGAGTAAGCAGCGTTCCGCAATATCCAGCAAACATACCGAGTGCTGCCATAATTGCTGGGTTTCCGCCGTGCATTTGAACTATTAAAGGTAAGCCAATTCCGCCAGTAATAACAGCAAACGCTGCGAATGCATTTCCCATTACGACTGTAAATAGCATCATGCCTAAACAGTACGCCATAACAGCAACGAACGGATACTCTGTCGGTAGCACTTGTCCAACTAAGTCTGAAACAACTTGTCCAACGCCAGACTTCGCGAATATACCGCCAAGTGCTGCTAACATTTGTGGCAAAATAACAGCCCAGCCGACAGCTTGTAATAGTCTGCTTCCTTCTTGTACAGGCGTTGTTATTTTTGATTTTGTAATACGCATCGCCGCAACGAATGCGAGTAATGCACCAAGCGCTAATGCAACTAATGTTACTTTATCTGGATCAACAAGAGAGACATTTCCCCATTTAATTTTCCCTAACGTCAACGTACCGATAATTGTAAAAATAGGAATTAATAGTGCAGGCATAAAAATTTTATTTTTTAATTTCTCAGCATGTTTCACACGTTCTTGTACTGGAACTTCTTTTTCCTCTGATTTTGTTACTTTATTTAGTGAAGCTAAAACGACCATAGCGAGCACTATACAGCCAACGTAAAACGAAGGAATTACATTTCCGAATAAAAATGTAACTGCAAACAATGCCCAAAATAAACTAGAACCGAATCTGTTTGGATGTTCACGATCGAATGCGATACGAACAGCGATAAAAGCAACGATTATCCCTAATACATAATAGATTGTATCCATTGTGATGATGTTCATATTAAATTGCCTCCTTCTCTTCTTTTCCTTCTGCCTTCATTGTTTTCTCTATATATTTATCAAACCTTCTAAATCTAATCCAGCTTACAATAAGTGCAGATATTGCAGTTGGAATGCCCCAAAGTGCCATATCCCATACTCCGACATGCATACCTACTGAATCGAAGAATCCTTTCATTAATAAAATAGCACCAGTTGCGATGAAAATATCTTCTCCGAAAAACCAAGCTGTATTTTCTGCAGCAGCTGCGTTTGCTTTAATCTTTTCTCTTAATTTTTCAGGAAGTTTACCGTATTTACCTTGCGCGGCCCCTTCTGCCATCGGTGCAACGAGCGGCCTTACCGTTTGTGCATGCCCACCAATATTAAGCCCTAGTGCTGCTGATGATTCTCTTATCGTAAAATATGACATTAATACTCTTCCAGTTGTTGCTCCTTTTGATTTCGTTATAAGTGCTTCTGCTCTTTCTTTTAAACCGTAACGCTCTAAAATTCCGATTACCGGTAAAGTTAATATAATTGGCATAGACATATATCTATTTTCTATGAAAAATTTACCGAACATGCTGATCACATCATAAAAACTTAACCCTGAAACCATCCCTGTAACAATACCTGCAACCATAACTACTAAAAGTGTATTTAATCTAAATAAAAAGCCCACTGCAACAAGTAGTATTCCGATTAATTTAATCATTTCTAGCACTTCCTCTCATTTTTTATTTCGGTGCACAAATAGAAATCCCATTAAGTTTGAATGTTCTGTATATTCTTTCTGCAAATTGCACTGCTTTTTCCCCATCACCGTGTAAACAAATCGTTTGCGCCTGAACTGCTACTGTCTCTCCATTGACCGCATTTACATGGCCTTCTTTCACCATTTGAAGTACTTGCTTTATCGCTTCGTCTTCATCTTTTATAAGCGCATTTTCTTCTGTACGGCTCGTTAATGTACCATCTTGCTTATATGTACGATCCGCAAAAGCCTCTTGTACGAGAGTTACTTTGTATTTTTCTGCAGCCTGTATAAACGCCTCGCTATTTGCTAATCCATAAAGTAATAAACTTGGATTTATATGATGAATTGCCTTTGCAATTGCATCTGCAATTTCCGGATTAGTTGCCGCCATATTATATAGAGCTCCATGCGGTTTCACATGATGCATCTTCCCGCCAGCCACTTTTACAAACCCTTCTAATGCGCCGATTTGATATAAAACATAATCGTATACTTCACTTGCTGAAACATTCATGTTTCTTCTACCGAATCCAATTAAATCAGGAAATCCAGGATGCGCCCCTATTGCTACGTTATGCTCCAAAGCTTTTTCAACAGTTTGACGCATAACAGACGGATCACCCGCATGAAAACCGCAAGCAACGTTTATAGAGGAAACGAACGGAAGAATTTCATCATCATTCCCCATTTTATAAGCGCCAAAACTTTCTCCTAAATCACAGTTTAAATCGATTGTAGTCATAATGTATTCCTCCTAATTTCAGCTTCGTAAAGCGATGAATTTCTTTAATAGATTCATATTTACTTCTTGTTCTATGTACAATTGTTCCGCTTCTTCAAGCGTAATTTTCTCAAAAGAAACATAGTCCCCCGGCTTTAGCTGGGCAAGAAGAGGTAAATCTACTGAAATGATATTTCCCATTCTCGGATAGCCACCTGTCGTTTGCCTATCTGCCATTAATATAATCGGCTGTCCACCATTAGGAACTTGAATGGTTCCAAATGTAACAGGACTCGATAAAATCTCTTTTTCTTCAATCCTATTTAAAACTTCTCCCTCAACCCTATAGCCCATACGATCAGCATAATTAGATACCTTATACTCTTTCGTAAAAAATGCCTTTCTACTTTCTTCTGTAAATTGATTATATTCAAAGTCAGCTATGACACGAAGCTTAGGATGTTTCTTATACTTTGGTAGTACGCTGTTGCTAATTGCCCACTTCGTTTTTATACACTCATCTTTTTGTAAGTCTTGAATGAAACGATTCGCCATTTCTGGTTGTGCACCAATTTGGAAGTAGTCACCCTTTTTCAGCATTCTTCCTTCTATACCACCAATCGCAGCACGTATGTACGTACTTTTGCTTCCCATTGTACGCTCAATATGTATACCACCCGCAAAAGTTACATACGCTCTGCAACCACTTTTCACTTTTCCAAAACAAAGCATACTACCTTCTTCCGCTAAAATGGGACGCCATAACGGGATACGTTCTCCATTCAATAACGGTTCCATATCTGCTCCGCCAATCGCAAGTAAAGTCGTTTTCTTTATTAACAATTTAGGTCCCATAATCGTCATTTCGAGTCCCGCTTCATTCTCCTCATTACCAACTAACATATTGATCATCCGAAGTGCACTTTGATCCATAGTCCCGCCAACTGGTACACCGTATTGTTGATAATGAGATCGCCCTAAATCTTGGACTGTTGTAAACATTCCTGCATGCAAAACCTCTACATCCATTCTTTAGCCCCCTCAAGTGATACGTACTCTTCCTTCGTTATTGGGATAAATCGTAAATACATACCGCTTTGAATAAAGGTTGGTGTTTCTTCTTCCGGATTAAATAAGGAGATTGGTGTTCGACCAATAATATTCCATCCACCCGGTGTTTCAAGTGGATAAATACCTGTTTGATTTCCGCCGATTCCTACCGAACCAGGTGAGATTTGTAACCGCGGTATTTCTTTTCTAGGTGTTTCTAATTCTTTTGATAGTCCTCCTAAATACGGGAACCCTGGTGTAAAACCTAACATATATACAAAATATGTAGTTTCACTATGTATTCGAATCACATCTTCTACTTGTAAACCTTTATAATGTGCAACCTCTTCTAAATCAGGTCCATATTCTCCCCCGTAGCACACTGGTATAGAAATATGTTTCACATCCTGTTTTACTTCTTCTTTATAAGAATCACACAGCTCCTTTATATACTGGCGAACGTAATCATATGACCTTTCACTTCTCTCATTTCTCTTCCATACTTCGTATACATTGTAGTAAACAGCTAATGAAGTAAACGACGGAACGCACTCAATCATTCCTGCAAACGGATGTTGCTGCAGTGCTTGAAATAACCGCTGTACTTTCTCATATATATCCATCTTAATTTCTTCACCAAATGTAACAATAATTGCTTGATCCCCTAACGCAGAAAATTTCATCCTACTCCCTCTTTCTATGCCAAAAAGCCGAGTTCTTTCGAAATGCGATGTGCTGTTTCTTTCACCTTAGCGATAAAATATGAAATGTTACTTTCGCTGTACTCAATTGCTAATCCCGAAATACTCATACCTGCTACAACCGTTCCATCACTTGCGAAAATGGGCGCTGCTATTGCGGCTGTATGATTTTCTAACTCAGAATAACTAATTGTGTAGCCTTCCTTTTTTGCCATTTGCAACACCTCTAGCAATTGTTCCTTATCCACAATTGTTCCATCTGCAAACTGTTTTAAATCCACTTCCTCTATGTATCTCCGTTTCTCTTCCTCAGAAAAATACGATAGTAAAATTCTCGGACATGCACCAGCATAAAGCGGTGCTCTTCTTCCAACCGCCGTATATACGCGTACTGGCTGAACACCTTCCATCTTTTCAACATAAATTGCGTCATTACCATCTTGAATTATTAAATTAACTGCCTGTCCTAAACTATCTCTAAGCTCTTTCATATAAGGAATTGCTATATTCCTTACTGATAATCGTTGTGAAACAAGTTGACCGAACCGTAAAAATACGACCCCTAAACGATATTTCCCCTTTTCGTTTTTTTGTAAAAACTCCATCTCTTCTAACGAGCCAATTAAACGATAAACAGATGTTTTCGGCATATTTGTAAGCTGAACCATCTCAGTTAAACTTAGCTCTTCATGCTCATAAAACAACTCTAAAATATCCATTGTCTTAACTGCCGTTTTATTTATACTCATTCTATCTCCCTTTCGTTCCGAAAAACGGAACTTAAATTCCGTTTTTCGAAACAAACATATAATTTAAAATTATAAAATATTCTTTCAATTCTATCAATATTTTTTCACGTACATAATCCGATATATTTTGTCCGCTATTAAAAAACAAAAATAATATGTGATTTATATAAAATGAAAGGCTCTTGGATGATTGAAAAAACTTTAACACGTGAAGAATGAACTATTAGTGAATGTAATTTATATTGGAGTGATTCGCTTCCTGACAGTGAATATAAAATTAACCCTAGAAATCACGACGGTTCAATTTCTAACGTTCACATTGCTACAAAACTATTAGAATAAAAGCTGCAATAAAAAAGTAAATATAAAGAGCATGTATTGATCAATACATGCTCTTCTCATAGTTATTCAAATTATTCTTTTTTAACATGATTGAATGTTCCTTCGTACAACTACCGAGTCTATTAGTTGTATATTACTTATTTTTCAAAATCGTTCTTTTAGCTTTTTTAATAATTCTACTAGTTGATTTTATGTCAGCATCCTTTTCCCATTCTTTACACAGGTTCATTACCCAATCCGGTTTAGTTTTACTTGCATCATTTAACCAGTTTCCAACCGAATCTTGTACATATTTTGATGGATCTGATTTAAGTAAATTAAGAATAGGAAGTGCTTTTTCAGGTTCTTGTTTTAATATTTCAATATGTTTACTCCATACACCTCGAGGACGAATAGATTCTACAGAGAACCTGCGAATATTCTCATCTTCATTTTTTGCCCATTCTACTAACAATTCCACACTTTCTTCTATATTTTGTGAAAGTTCTTCTCTAATAGACATCCAAGCAATTTCTCGAACACCAAAATGATGATCCGCCGCAAAAGGTCGAATGTATGTTAATGTATCTTTTAATGTGTCATTTGATTTTTTATTCATAAACGCTGCCCAACATCGTACACTATCTGAAATATGATTAGATAATTTTAACAGTACGTCTTCCTTATTTCTATCATTCTCTTTGAGTATAATTTCATCCAATAAAGTCCCTGTTATTCGTATGACTTTCATTCCTGTTTCAACGTTCTGTTTTTCTAATTCAGCTACTATACATTCCAAACTATTCTTGAGTCCTATTGAAGGTAAGACATTTTTAAGTAGTTCAATATGATTTATAGCTAGCCATTCTGTTAGATTAACACTTTCTACTTTCCCTTGCTGTAGTAATTGTAAGACCTCTTTAGGAATTTCGTTTACTTTCCTGGCTCCTTTCCTGTTTAAGATAATTTCTGATTCTTTCTTTATCATTTAAATTCCCTCCTTGCAATACTATCTTCAAATAAACAGAGGCCATTTTGAAAAGTAATAATCAAAATGACCTCTGTCTTTCTTAATTGAACATTCAGTTTTACAAAAAAATGTAATTTAAATCCACCGGAAGAATATTTCTCCCATACTTTTTCTTTATAACGCTCTTACTTGTTCCAACGGCCAGAAAACAGCTTGTCCTTTTCCGACAATTTCATCTTCTGAAATAAAGCCAAACATGCGACCATCCTTAGAAACTTCACGATTATCCCCTAAAACAAATACTTGGCCTTCTGGCACTTTCGTTTTCCCAGTGATTTGTTCTAACGTAAAGTCTGGAGTTAATACACGGCCTACTGCTTTTTCTTTAAACTTTTTTAAATATGGTTCTTCCATCGCTTTTCCGTTTACATATAAAACATCATTTTTATACTCAACTGTATCTCCTGGCAAACCAATTACTCGTTTTACTAAATCGTATCCTTCTTTTCCGTGGAAGACGATAATATCAAAGCGATCTAATCCACTTATACTATAACCAATCTTATTCACTAGAACTCGTTCGTTATTTTTTAAAGTGGGCATCATTGATTCACCTTGCACTAAAGAAGGTGTAAATAAAACACCGCGAATAATAGCAATTAATACAAGGGTAAAACCTATCGTTTTAGCCCAAGAGAATAATTCTTTCTTCGTATTTTCCTTCATCATTTCTCCTCTTTCTTAAGCACTTATTTTATGATTTTAACTAATTCTTGTACTAAATTAGGGTCTATTTCAGAAAAACATGATTTTCCTTCCCTTACCGCTGTACCGACATGAGCTTGCGAAATTCCAGTTTCATCTAGCAATCGCTTTATATTTTCTTTCGTCACGCCAGCTCCAGCTACAAGCTGAATTTGACCATCGCTTACCTTTTGCATTTCTGTAAGCACTGGAATATTCTCTACTATATTTCCTTGTCCACCTGAAGTTAGAACGTGAGTCACTTTATGAAACTTCTTTAAAGTGTTCATTGCTTCTACTGGATTTTCTATATCATCTATCGCACGGTGGTACGTTACATTTATTCCATCTACAACAGATAGTAAGTCCGCTAATTTCTCTTCATCCACTTCATTTCGTTCGTTTAATACGCCTAATACTACACCAGCTGCTCCTAACTTCTGCGCAACTATAATATCTTCTTTCATCATTTCAATTTCTTCTTCCGTATATGTAAAAGACTTCGCATGCGGACGAATCATAACATGAATTGGTATACTTACCGCTTCTACCGCTTTTTTTATAAAAGCATAACTCGGTGTTAAACCACCTTCTGTATAAGATGAAATTAATTCAATCCGCTTCCCGCCAGCGCTTTCAATTCGTTTTACATCTTCTAAACATGTTGCAATAACCTCTAGCATGAGATGACCTCTTTTCGTGCTTTTTTCTTATTATAACATTAGTAAAAATAAGAAGCCTAGCTTTCTCCTTTAAAACTTAAAAAAGAAGAATAAAAAGAAAGATTTTTTATTGGCAACGATTATTAGTAACATCCTATTATTCATGTACACTCCTACCATAATGAAAAAAGCCCTTCATTTTGACGGACTTTTCTAATTTCAAGCTTTTCTTTCCTCAGTTTTCATATCAATGCCTAATTGATCTTCCAATAAATTTACACCTTTCTTTGTAAGATGGACAGCTCGGTTCTTATCCGTTTTCGTAATCCATCCCTGTTCAAAAAGCAGTTTTGCAATTGCAGACCCTAACCAACCAGAAATATGGTAACGCCGTTCACTCCAATCAAGGCAAGGTTTTGCAAATACCCTCCTTTTTGTATCTGCCTCATCAACATTTATTCCAAAATTCAGAAACCATTTCTTACCTTGTTCCGTTACAATGTATTCTCCATCCTCTAAAATTATAAATTGCCTATCTAGTAATTTTTCAGTTATCTCTACACCGAGTTTGCCTGCAAGATGATCATAACAAGTTCGGGCATAACGAATTTGTTTTAGTTGGCTTGATTGTTTTAAAGAGCGAACTTGAACTGTTGGTGCAATTGTCCCTAACTTTTCAAGCACTTCTGCAACTTCTTGATTAGCAAGTCGATAGTAACGATGTCTACCATGTTGTTCAACTGTAAGTAAATTCCCTTCTACTAATTTAGAAAGATGCGAACTAATTGTTGGATGTGACACTTTTGCCATATAAGCCAATTCACTAGCAGGTAGTGCCTGATTATTCATTAGACAATCTAAGATGATTGCTCTTGTAGGTTCAGCAATTAGTTTAGCTATATATGAGATATTCGGATATACATTCATATTTCGATGATACCCTAACTATTAAATTGATACAATTATTTTAAGTTTAATAGTAAAGGAGAATGTATTATGAATGCAATTGATCTTAGTATATTAAATTTAAAAGAAACGAGAAGGCGCTCAGAAAAATTATGGAATTCTCTTCCCGATAATTTTCTTAATTGGAAGCCTGATCCTGAGGCTATGTCCTTTGGTGAAATGATTCGTCACGTATGGAGCTCAACTTTTTACTATCATATAATTATAAAAAACAACGGTTCAATAAACGACATACGTACCCCGTATGATGACGAGCCAATTACTTGTGTAAAAAAAGAAATTGAATTGGCACAATCACACTTTACTGACTTCATAGAATATGTTCAATCAATAAGCATAGCCGAGCTAGATTCAAGACTTATTGATAGAAGTGATGTTGGCTATCAACGATATTTAGGTGATATGCTATTACGAATTGCCTATCATGATGCGGTACATGCGGGTCAATTTTTACAATATTTACGAATGGTAGATTTGGAAAGACCATTGATTTGGGATTAAATTCAGTAATTATTTACAAAGGTTCCAAACTGGCATTGCGATAAGAATTTTTCAACAAGAAACAATCACAAAACCATGATAACCACTTATATTAAAAACCTACATCTCAACTTGGTACGTTCCTGCACATAAAAAGCACGCGTTCGATTACTAATCAAACACGTGCTTTCAAAACAACTATATTGTACATAGACAATAAAATTCAAGCTAAAAAACCTACGACCGAAACGCCGCATCCGCCAACATAGATAGTGTTGCATCATCCATCGGCGGATTGTGTAGTCCTGCTCTAACGTTTAAATAATAACGGTGAAGCGGATTTTTTTCTGATAAACTTTTTGCTCCTACAATGCGCATTGATTTATCCACTATGGATATCGCCGCATTTGTTACGGCGTATTTCACTGCCGCTAATTCTGCTTGCAGTGACAGTTTATCTTCTGCCTCATCGTATTTTTTCGCAATTTGATATAAAAAGACGCGAGCTTGCATAAGCTCGAGTTCTAATTCTCCAACTAATTTTCTAACATTCGGTAATAAACTAATAGAATGGTTTAAACTATTTGGCTTGTATGATCCCGCAAATTGAACTGCATAATTTCTTGCTGATTGTGCAATTCCTAAATAACATGCTGGTATATGTAGCAACCAGCCAATACCCTTTTGTTTTACTTTTCCGCCCTTCACATCCGTAAAAAAGCGGCTTTCTATCTCTACATTTTGTAAGACAAGGTCGTGGCTAGCAGTCCCTCTCATTGCAACGCTATCCCACGTTTCTTCAATAGATACACCGAGTGTATTTCTTGGAATGACAAACTCACCAACTTCTTCTTGGCCTTCCATACTTGCTGAAATAATAAAATAATCAAGTACTGGCGCCATCGTTGTAAAAGTTTTCCTTCCATTTATAACCCAATTCTCGCCTTGTTGAACCGCTATTGTTTCTGGTTTGCCGCCACGCGTCGGACTCCCTGTTTTCGGTTCTGTTGCTGCCCTGTTAAAGAGCGCACCATTACGTACTTCTTCGCAAAACCATTTGAACATCTCATCATTCCAAGAGTGATTTTCCGCTAGCTCCTTCACAATGCCAAGATGCCAGCCAATCGATAATGCAGTAGCTCCGCAGCCTTCCGCGATTTTCTCTTGAAATAAAACGAAGTCATATAAAGAAATCGCACTACCACCAAATTCCTTCGGTAACGTTAATTTCGTATATCCAATATCTTTCAAATCATTTATATTTTCATACGGAAATGATCCTAATTCACTTAGCTGATGCTCCCTTTCCATGAACTTCGGAATCAATTTATTTATTTTCTCAATAATTAAAGACTGTCCTTCTGTTTCAACAAATGAGAGTGCCATACTATAATCTCCTTTATCCCGCTATTTGCGGGCAATAAAACTCCCACCTAAAAATTCAGGTGAAGCAAAGGAAGTTAGGTGGGAGATCAACTGCCCGTAAACGCCCGATTGGTTCAACTAATAATCAGTGAGAAACCCACCCACTGATTAAAGTTTCACTTTATGCTCGATTCATAAACCGTTCATTTTGTCATTATGATTATATGAAGCTACCTCTCTATTGTTTCACTATTCCGATAAAAATACAATGTTTTTGACTAATAAGAAAAGTTCCTATTTAAGGATAGATCCTTTTCTTATATTAGTCCCCCTTCAATGCTTTTAACGGCAAAGAGGTTACATATCCAATATACGAGAATAATTCTTTAAAGAAGAATGGTATTTCTGTATCTAACGTTTTATATGCTGATGTCGGCGTTGGTGAAGCATACGCTTCAATATTAATATGTTTTGCGATTCTCATTGCGCGTTTCATATGAAGTGGATCACTTACAATCGTGTATGTTTGTATACCGTTCTCTATTCCAACTTGCTTCGCATTTTTTAAATTTTCTTCAGTGAAAAGGGATTTAGTTTCAATTAAAATATCTTCCTCTTTTACACCTTGTTTCATTGCATATACTCTTGCAGTACGTGCTTCCTCAAGTTCTGCCTCGAACTTTGTACCACCTGTAAAAATAATCTTTTTAATATTTCCGTTCCTATATAAAGAAATCGCATGATTAATTCTTTCTTTAAATACAGGAGATGGTTTTCCATTCCATGAAGCTGCGCCTAGTACGATACCAGCATCCGTTTTCACGTCATCATTTGCTTTAAAACGATAACTCCAAATATCGTAAGCTGCATAACTTACATATAAAATAGCAGAACAAATCATTAGTAAAAATACTTGAAAGATTCGTCTTTTCTTACTTTTCTTATTTTCTTTCATTTGTAATTGCCTCCGTACATCATCCATACTTCTATAAAAAACATTTATATCAAATCGTTTTGTTTGAGTTTATTTAAAAGAAGGAACTTTACTTGTTATTTATGTATAAAAGGGTTTTCATTTAAAATTGAGGATTATCAATTCATTTTCATTTGCGGTTTTCATTACATTTTTTAAATTCATAAGTTTATTACCATACAACTACATTGTAACGAATTTTTTCTCAGAAGGGAACGATGAAACAAAAGGAATTAAAATAAAGTAGCATTTTGTAAGAAAAAAGGTATATTTTTCATATCTCACGAACAATATACCTTTCAAAACACGAATTATAACTTTTCTTTATACAACTCTAATTTTTCTAACAATTGTTCTTTTACGCCTGGCCATTCACTCGAGATAATACTGTACACCACCGCATCTCTCACATAACCATTCGGTAATTTTCTTTCATTTCTAAGCACACCTTCTTTTACTGCGCCTAATCTTTCAATTGCTCGTTGTGCTTTTTCATTTCTTGTATCCGTCTTAATTTGCACTCTCAGCATATGCAATTTTTCAAAAGCATACTGAAGAAGCATATACTTACACTCTGTATTTATACTCGTACGTTGCACACTCGGATGATACCACGTTTGCCCTAACTCAACTGTCTTATCTTCTACTGAAATATTATATAAACGTGTACTTCCTACAATCTTATTCGACTGTTGATCTACGACTATGAAAGGTATTTGAGTACCTCTTCCGTAACCCTTTATCGCTTTTTGAACGTATTGTTGCATATCTTGCACACTATCCATTTTAGAGATTAAATACGCCCAAATATCCCGATTTCCTTCTACAATCGAAAACAAAGTTTCGACATCAGTATTATCCATTAACCGCAACTTTGCTCTTTCGTGAATAATTTCCATTTTTAAGCCCCCTTTGTTGTTACTATATCATAAGAATCAAAAACATATTATAAGAATAAAGAAATATAAAGAAAAGAATTCTTTTCAAATATATTCTTCTCGTATAAGGTAGGAAGACTCATCAGTAACCCTTAAAAAAGAATTTTTTTGATAATTTCCAATAAATTCTATATAATAATAAACGGGAGGGGATAATAAATGCTAGATCAAATTACTTGGGGAACGCCAGGCAGCTTATTATGCTTAGGATTCTTTTTTGCGGGACTAGGAATCTTCTTAAGAAGCGTTACGTCATATACGAAAAATAAATAAGAATATCCCGCTTTTAAACAAAAGAAGCCCTCTTTTTTACAGACGGCTTCTTTTGTTTAACTTTATCTTATTAAAACTTCAAAGCAACAAATAAGCAAGCGGCGTAATAATAAGTAACGTTAAAATCGTTCTCTGCACATACAGAATAATAAGTTCAGATACTTTTAACGGAATATCTGTTGATAATATACAAGGAATGGACGCAGAGAAAAACAGTATAGATGATACGGAAACAACTGCAATGACAAACTTTGTCACAAGTGGCGCACTTACAACTAATAATGACGGTAAAAACATTTCTGCAATACCAACGGATGCCGCTTTAGCAGCTAAGTCTGCTTCCGGTAATTGTAATAGCCATGTAAACGGATAGAAAATATAACTGATCCAATCAAATATTGGCGTGAACTTCGCTAAGACGATACCAATTAATCCTACTGACATAATGGATGGTAAAATTCCCATTGTCATAATAAATCCGTCTTTTAAATTCACTGCAATATTTTTCATAATGCTCGGTGCAGACTTTGATACTTCTAACGCATCTTCCCAAGCACGTTCTAACATTTTCTCTTTATAAACAGGCTCTGGAAACCCTTCTTCTGTTACATATGTATCTGGTTTTCTACTAAGGGGTGGGATTCTTACGGTGATAGCAGTCACGATGAATGTTACAACAAGTGTAGTCCAAAAATAAACATTCCATAAATGCATAATATCTAATGTTTTTGCGATGATGATCATAAATGTAGCGGATACTGTAGAAAATCCTGTAGCGATAATCGCCGCTTCTTTTGTCGTATACTTTCCTTCTTTATACACGCGGTTCGTAATAAGAAGGGCAAGCGAATAACTTCCAACGAAGGACGCAACTGCATCAATCGCCGATCTCCCCGGCGTATTCCATAATGGCCTCATAATCGGACGACAAAATGTACCGATAAATTCAAGCAATCCATATCCGACTAATAACGCTAAAAACGCCGAGCCAATTGGAACGAGCAGACTTACTGATATGACTAGCTTCTCATACAAAAACGGCCCAACATCTGGTGCAAAGAACCAAGCTGGTCCTACTTTTAAACAATATAATATACCAAAAACAACGCCAACTACTTTTAAAATAGAAAAACAAATGTCTACGATAGATGCATTCCATTTCTTCGTATAAAATGGATAAATCGCACCAATTGCCATAACAAATAATGCATAATAAGGTACTATGCCAGGAACGGAAGCCCTAATCCACGATACGATATGATCAATCATAATAGACGATGCACCGTTTATCGTAACAGGAACGAAAAACATAAACACTCCAACGAGACTAGCAAGTATAAACCGAAGAATAATCCCCTTCTCTCGCCCTGTCTTAATTACATTACTCTTTAATTCAATTTCACTCAAAATTCGACACCTCCTATTATCTAAATATTCTGTATAATTATGTTATATTCCTTCCATTTCTACTATTTAATCATATGAAAAAGCCTATTTTAAAATAGGCTTTTCTATTACCTCTCATAATCATCCACAATCACTTGAATGATACGATACGATTCTTCTGCTACTTTTTCATTACTATCCCTATTCGCATCATATGTAATTAACGCCTTCCAAAGTGCCCATCCTCTCGCTCTATTCCACGTCTCTTCATCCATGCGTAATACTTCTTTAAATACATTTCTACTATTTTCATCAAAAAACGTCCACGCCATCGCTGCATCACAAGCAGGATCTCCTACACCTAAAATACCAAAATCAATTACAGCACAAAGCTTTCCATCTTTAACGAGTAAATTCCCTGGCGCTACATCTCCATGAACCCAAACTGGCTTACGATCCCATGTTGAACTAAGCGCTAAATTCCAAAGGTGCTTTAATAATGCCTCGTCAAAAACATCCTTATTATTTTCAATAGCAACTCTCGCCTCTTCATCATATACAGATATAAGTCCGCCCCTGTAAAAATTATGTGTTCCAGCTAAAGGTCCGTTACTCGCATTAATAGATTGCAATTCTACTAAAAAAGACCCTAAGTCCGCTGCAAATTCATTTAAATCACGAACGTTTTGTTTCGTAATTGTTTCTCCCTCTATCCACTTATTAATAGACCAAGGCAATGGATACGCTTCAGACGGATTTCCTTTCGCAAGTGGGGTAGAAATCGGTAAAGAAAGCCCCTTACTTAATAGTGGTAACCACTTATTTTCTTTCTCTACTTGCGGTGCATATGCCACATCACTTGGCAATCTTACACTCATCTCATCCCCTAGATGAAATGTTCTATTATCATGACCACTAAACTTTACAGGTTTCACTTCTAAATGGGCCCATTCAGGAAACTGTTCCTGTATTAACTTTTCAACTAAACTTACGTTAATTGGATGCATTCACATTCTCCTTTTCTTTTGAAACTTACTAAGCCCATCCGTACTTCCAACATATTCAAACTCATTTTTCTTATAAAAATCATTCAACGTACGATTATGCCCCACGCAATCTAACTTCAAATACTCTTTATCACATTGCACATTCTCTTCTACCCACCGTAAAATCCATTCTCCTATTCCATTTCCCTTATACTTCCGTTTCACCGCAAATCTATGAATATATAATGAATTAGAAACTTCCTCTTTACCAAAAATATGTTCATCCCATTCATTTTGTTTAGGAGAAACTGTAACCGTACCAACTCTTTCATCTTCTTTCAGAACAACATATGTATATTTCTCTCTTATACATTCTAGTATTTCAGCCGTAGCTTCCTCTCCTAAAAGATACTGCCACTGATCCACTTCTTTATATTGTAGCCATTGTGCTACCTCTTTTAATAAAAGGATAATACTATCACTTTCATTTTCAGTAGCAATTCGAATTGCATATTCTTTACTTATATTTCTCTCCATATTGCCTTTCCCCTTTCAAATTGCTACCATACTGACAAACGAGTCCTTCCATCATTTTCATCTGTAATATATTCTACATAAAATCCTTGATTCACTGCGTTTTCATACATCATTTCAATCTCTTCTTGGTTTTTCGCATAAATTTGTATATACTCACCATCCGCTACTAATACGACTACTTCACACTTACTCTCCTTAAATTCTTCAAATGTTGCAATTTCTCCTATTACCTCTCCTTTTGGACATGCTTTTAGATCTAAAAATAAAAGATAATATATGTTATCTTTTATTAGCTTTTTTAATTCTGATCCTTCCATGATCTCGTTATCTTCTGAAAATAATTCTGGACCTAATTCATCCCCTATTATTATATAAGCTTCCTCCCTTCCCATGACTTGCCAATCAAATACAGTAATATCAATTGGCTTTAATACTTTCCAAAGTAAATTATCATATCCATCTAGAATATCTACTGTAATCCCTCTTTTCATATGCTTGCTCCTAACTTATTCATTTTCGTTTCATACATTATATATCAAATGTAATTACTATATTTTGTCGATACATATGTACATCATAAAAAAACCGCTCCACTACTAGCGAAACGGTTTCCTTCTGCTTATATTTACATATCTTATTCAATTGTTGCGCTACGTTTTAAAATGTTTTTTAATATATGCACCACAT
This sequence comes from Bacillus sp. MYb78, assembly GCF_002975115.1. Lineage (NCBI taxonomy): Bacteria > Bacillati > Bacillota > Bacilli > Caryophanales > Bacillaceae > Bacillus > Bacillus sp. MYb78. Next base: position 35,297 of record NZ_PCOB01000023.1, on the reverse strand, counting down.
CAGTCGTTCATTCTTAATGCTCACTTCGACTTCACGAAGTAATATAAAAACCATACTGCATGATTTTGTTCATCCGCAGCTATTCTCCGTAACAACTCTTTCAAATGTGCATCCGATGTCTCATCTGAAATTTCCAAATAAAAATCTACTGTTTTTTGTTCATCTTGTATAGCGAACTCTAATCCTTGTAAATACGTATTTGGGCAGTCTTCAGTAATTTGTGGTTTTGGCTGCCTACCAGTTAAGTTCGTATAAATTTGTACAAAGTTTTGGAAATGCTTTATTTCATCATTACGAATTTCAAGAATTTGTTTTTGTTCTACTTGATTTGGAGCCATATTCGCTAATTTTGCATAGCAGCTTATAGCGCTATACTCTCCGTTTATAGCTTTTTCAATATCACTAATCAACTTATCATTTTGTCTATACCAATCATAATAATTCGAATTATACATCGTATCCCTCCATACTTTCGCTTAACATTTTATGCATTTAGAAATAGTAGGAGCCTGTGTATATAACGGGACGACTTTAGATTGAAAGTAAAGTTTGAGAAAAGGGTCTATTTTGCAAAGGAATTGCTTATTCATAAAGTGAAACTATAATCAGTGGGGATTTTACTACACGGCAAATAGCGGATAAAATATCACTATTTTTTTGTACGCTGTTGCTATAAATTCGCGAATGAATCAGGTTTCCAACCAGATGTGGTGTTGAGATGCGAAGCTATTATGAATCCAATCATATAACTAGGAGGTACCACTATGCCATCTTTATTTAAACCTATGGCCTTCCAGCTGAAAACCGAAAGACTTGAGCTTAGTATGTGGGAGGAATCCGATTCCGTTTGGCTGAGCAAATTAATTGGCGAACGTGGTGTGGACATTCCAGCCGTTGATTCCGTTCGTAACCGGCTCATTGAGATGCGCAAGAAGACAGAGGAAAATGGCATTTCCCTTCTCACTATTCGAAGGCGCAATGAAGGTGATTTCATCGGATACTGTGGCTTAATTATTGGACGTTCCACACTTGAAGAGCCAGAGATTGCATACGAGTTGTTCCGCAGCGCTCATGGTAAAGGTTATGCGACTGAGGCGGCATCTGTTGTGCTGGACGCGGCGATTGCTACTGGACGCCAAAGACTTTGGTCGACTGTAGGCGCTTGGAATATCGCTTCCCTCCGGGTACTAGAAAAGATAGGATTTAAGCGGCATCACAGTACGTGGGATGACGAACGTGGTGAAATTGTTTGGAACGTACGCGATCTTTAGAGATTCCGACTTAATTCTAAGGCGACAACAGCAGATACTCATTCTTCAGCTTTTAGATTTCATCACAAAAAAGCCGTTTCACTAATTTAGTGAAACGGCTTTTTTTTAAGCGTTCAATTCTGTTTTATGTCCTTTTACTACACTACGTTTGAATGCAGTTGCTAATATAGTAACCATACTTACTATACCAATCCAAACGAGTACAGTAACAGGTGTATTCCAGCTTAACCCTTTTCCGAAGAAGAAGATTTCTCTTAGGCCTTCAATCATAAATTTCATTGGTAACCATGAGTAAACCCAGTCTTGATAAAACGGAGACAACATCTCAGGTGCTAATGATAATAACGGTGCCCCGAAGAATAGTAATAAAGCGAATAAACCGATTCCTTTTAGCCCAACTAATGAAAGTACCGCAGATATCATTAAGAAGAAACTAAAAGAAGTAATGGATAAGAATAGAGCTGTATCCGTGAAGTTCGAAATATTTAATCCTACCATCCCATCTGCAATCCATGTAAGACCAAATCCAATTACAAGTGTCGCAATAGCTCCTGTTACGATTTGGTTTACTTTTAGCAGAAAGTTTTCTTTTCTTGAGCTTACTGCCATTTTACTAATCGCAATAAAAATAGTCGCTGCACTAGCTAAACTTGCAATCCATAACGGCTGGAATAATGATATTGGTGAGTTACCGTTCGCACTATTTTTGCCGACCTCATTCACATTTTTCACGTTCTTTACAATAGGTGTTACTAATTTCTCAGCTTGATCTGTTGTTACAGTAGCTCCTTTTGCTTTCAACCCTTCTAATATTTGTGTACGAACAGTATTGTTCATATTATCAACCACGCCATTTAATATTTGTCCTGCCATAGTTGATGCAGCCGTATTCATTCCTTGATTAATATATATTTCTATCTCGGGTGAAGATGGCTGTGGCGTTCGTAACGATGCTTGTTTTGCGCTAAATTCTTTCGGAATGACTAACGCTGCATAATACTCTTTATTATTTAACCCTTTTTGAACTGCTTCCTTATTTTTCACTTCTACCCACTTTACCGCAGGTTCTTCATCTGATTTCGATGATTTTTTCACCATATCAACAATTGTTTGCCCCATATTCATTTTCGATTGATTCGGAATTTCTACACCTTGATCCTCATTTACAATTGCAATTGGCAGGTTTTTCGGCTGAGGTTGAACTGTCGGGAATAATGTTAATGAAAAAATAAAAACAATAAGTAGTGCAATAACTGGTGATAAAAATAACAGTTTGTTTTTCAACATTCTCTTTTCTCCCCCTTTAACTTCAGTTACAATAAGCGGACAACGTGTTGTTTATTTATATTTTGAATTATATGTTTGAGTTAAGCCTTATTCAATAATCAAAAATCTCGAATGTGTCGGTTATAAGACACATTTTCTAAATGTGTTGAAAAAATAAAGGAGGGATATGCCTTGCGCGATAGTAATTTAGATTTACGCGTCATTCGTACGAAAACTGCCATACGAAATGCATTGGTGGAGCTAATTGAAGAAAAGGGTTTTGACGCCATTACAGTGAAAGATATTACAACGAAAGCAAACATTAATCGAGGTACTTTCTATGCGCACTATCAAGATAAATTTGATTTAATGACAAAATGCCAAGAAGAAATTATGCATGAGATGTCTAGCATTGCAAAAAAAAAATTTCCAGAAGTGATTGCGGATCTTGGATCAAATCCTTCCCCAACAATGCCGTTTCTACTTATCACTTCTATTCTTGAATTTCTAAATGAAAATAGTGGTTTTATAAAAGCTGTACTTAGCCCAAAAGGAGATTTATCATTCCAAACAAAACTGAAAGAGTTTATGTGGAAAACATTATTTGAAGATACGAACGGTCCTCTCATTAATAAGGAGAGTTTACTTGTTCCAAGCCAATACTTAGCTTCTTATATGGCATCTGCACATATAGGTGTCATCCAGCAATGGTTAAATAGCGGGCAAAAAGAATCACCTGGGGAAATTGCCCATATTTTATCAATAATCGCAGTTCATGGACCTTTTTATGCAGCTGGCTTAAAGAAATAAGCCCGCTTGCTTAGTGATTTCTATCATTTTATTAATAACTTGAAATTTATGTTTCTGTAAAAAAAGCTGTTGAAAGGACTCCCCTTCAACAGCTTCTACATTATTAACGATATAAACGAACTGCACCTGCAGAATTATCATCTGCTTGTCCAACTACTTCAAATTTCAATCCAAATTTCGGTAATTTACGTCCTGCATCTGGGATTAAATCATTTATATACAATTTAGAGTCATCAAACTTCGTTACACCTGGTAATCCTTTGTAATCATATGTTCCGCGTGTTGGAGATACGACTTTCCATGCTGGCGTTTGGTTAAGGGAGAACGCAGCATCTGCGATTTGGAATCGTGTACTATTTTTAACAGTTGGTTTTCCGTTTAGCGTTCCAACAATTGCCTCTGGGTGAGAGTCAACAACTCCTAAGAAACCTTCAATTACAAATGACAAAATTTTTCTGTTTTTCCTTTTTGCCTACTTGCTAAATTCAGCAATTAAAACGTTTTTAAAAGACTCTGGATTATTAATGTTAAAACTGTTCGAATTGATAGCAAGTGTATGTTTGCCTCCAAGTGTTCCACCAGCAAAAGTGGAAAACCCTAGAACGCCACCTCTGTGTCCCCATACCGAGACACCATTCGGAAGCTTAATTTCAAGGATTCCAAGACCATATCCGGTTCCCTCTCTATTTGTAGGAACTGTAGTAAGCATTTGTTTTAACTGCTGTTCCTTCAGTAATTTACCACCTAGTAAGTAAGAGAAGAATTTGTTTAAATCGTCAGCAGTAGAAATCATATCTCCATCCGAGCTACCTGGGTTAATATAAGTAACGTCTTTTAGCTCACTCGCTCCGTCTAGTTGCAAATAGCCACGGGCATGCTTGGTGCCTGGAATCACACTTGAATTACCAGGTAGAAATGTATTTGACAAATCAAGCGGTTCAATAATTCGGTTTTCAACCTCTTCCGCATAACTGTTGCCAGTTACTTTTTCAATAAGAATCCCCAGTAATACGTAACCTGTGTTTGAATAAGACCAACCCTTTCCTGGTGCAAAATCTGGGGGAAGAGAAATCCCCATTTTGACGAATTCTTCAGCCGTATACGATTTTTTTGTATCCATAATATCGAAGTCTTTTGAATTTATATAATCAGCAATACCACTTGTATGATTCAATATTTGACGGATAGTAATCTGGTTACCATCATATCCGTTTCCTTGAATAACGCCAGGTAACCATTTTTCAATGGAGTCGTCTAGATTCAAACGGTTCTCTCCAGATAATTGAAGTAGAACTGTTGCAATGAACGTTTTCGTCACACTGCCAATGCGAAAGCGAAAATCTGCTTTCATTGGTTTCTTAGTTCTCAGATCCGCTATCCCAGCGGTATAACTCCAAGTTTTACCACCCTTAGAAATTTGAGCGAGTATTCCCGGGTATCCAAGTTGCAGTTCATCTCGTATTGCTTTCTTAACGGAAGTACGATCGCTTTGCGTACTTGTTTGTAACGAACTAGATACATTTTGCGTAGGTTCTGCTTTTACAACTGATGTTGGTGTTATGTATAACAGGGAACTTCCACCTATTAAAAGTGCTAGACTTGCACATGTAATTTTACTGCGTGTTTTCATAAAGAATTCCTCTCTTCTATTAAAATTGTATAGATAGTTGATAGAAGTGTCATATACGAACCACACAGCTATCCATTCTCCAAATGATGAAAAGGCAACAATGCATTTGCAATCATTGTACTCATTATTTTCACAAAACACTCTTGTTACTGATTGTTTGTTTTATATGTAGGCCGTAATTGTTCCCCCCTTCACGCCTCCTTATATTTTTATCCTACACAATGAAAATCTCTTTTTTCTTACCTATTCCTTACAAATTCCTTACATTCAAAATCACTTGTACACTAGGGTTGAAGTAGCATCTGTGCCCGAAAGCGCAAAAAACACCGATGCTTTTCGCTTCAGTGTTTTTTGCGCTTTACATATTGAAGATTCATTTTACTCTTAACAGGTTAAATTGCTGATTTTTTCTAATACGATTATTCTTCTTACTATATAAAACAAATTTCATAGTATTATATGAAACACTTCTCAAGTTGTCATTAAGGCACATTATTCTAAATTTATTAATGTAGTTGAGATGGACTCACTTTTTGAATTTGAACGAGTATATCAAACGCTTTACCTAATGATATATCAATAGTTTTTGGTATATCAGGCCCTTCGGTAGTTATTCCAGCGAAAATTGGATGTTGTTCGTTTAACCAAGTTTTTGTCACGCCGTTCGCCTTACGTAAATCAATAAAAAATTGATCTTTTTTCACCTGTCCAAAAATGTAGTTATAACTGTTTGGATCATCCGATTTTAATGTTCCGTATGGGCCGAATTCACCATTGCTATTCTTGACATTGTATTGTCCTTCATAAACTGACGTTCCAATAGATACGTACCGTTTTCCGTAATATTCTGCTAAATGCTGCCCAGCTACTTTAGGGTATATAAAAGAAAGCATATTTGTTTTCGAAACGTGTCCATTATGTCCCCATACAATGGTTTTTCCTAAATGTTCTTCGGTCCACTTCGCATTTTCATACATTGCAATATCATGTTTCAAATAAAAATCCGATGGTTTATCAGGAGGTGACGCTAACATTGTAGTAAACTGTTCAATAATACGAGCATTTTGTTTTATCCATGCAAACTCTTTAGATTTTCCATTTAAATAACTTTTATTTTCTTCTAATAAAGCACTAATTTGTTTAGCATCTGAAATATACTTTTCTTTTTCTTCTTTCGTAAGGCTTTCAAAAGCATTCATATCCTTTGTTACAGGAATAAGACCTTTTATCTGCTCTTCTACTCTAGGCAATAGTTTTGAATTGTTCGCTTTAATATATTCTATTATATTATTATAAACATTCTCGTTTACTGATTGAATGTCCATCCCGATGATACGTACTTTAGATTTATGTTTTGGATTAGCATTATATTGCCGAATCCAATCAAGTAAATCTAGCATTTCTTTCGTCTTAAATACAGGTGTTAGATGTTGGCTTGGGTTTCCCTTACCAGTAAGAACATATCGATCAAGTTCCAAGGCCCTGTCCCATCCCTCTTCTAAAACTAGATTGGTAAAGCCCTTTTCAGATACTAAATAATTAACAATACGGTGTTTCATCGTAAAAACTTCATGAGCCCCATGCGTAGCTTCACCTAGACCTACAATTGAAGCTGAACCTACCATATTCTTAAGTGGTTTCAAATCATTAAGAGGTGCAGTTGGATTAGTTGTTTTTAAAGGCTTTGCATGTGCCTCTAACCATTTTGCTATTTGATTTGTATTGTAGGGAGCTGTAACAGAAACCTTTGTTTTCGAATCTGCATAAGTATTTCCTACAAAATGAGTCATTGTTATAGCAGAAGCAACAATTGCAATAATTATTTTCTTTTTCATAAAAAACCTCCTGAAATATTTACTTATAGCTTTTTGACATACTCTGCCAACTTCCATTTAAAACATTCATTTTCTTATTACTGTTCAGATACATTTATTCTAGTTCCTAAAACTCACTTATTTCTTAATAGGTTCTTAAGAAATTCTTAATTCACTTATACGAATATAAAACTACATAAGCTTCAATCCATTGTAGTGTAAACTCCTCATTGCATAACATCATAATGTATAGATATTCGTTATAAATGATGTTATCTAAAGTATTCAATTTCAGTATGTATTATTAACGTAGTTAATATATGGTTAATATGAGGTTCCAAATTTTGATTGTTTGTAGTCTCTTTATCATAGAGTTAATTTAGGGGTTATTTTTTGTTCACTTCATTTTTTTCGGCACTCTGCATCTAGACAGTATACGCATTGGTCACAGTTAGACTATTTCAAATCAAAAAAATAGATTACCTGTACACTAAAAAGTATAGCGCACAGATAATCTAGTTGTTTTTGAGATTAATAAAAGACTAATTTATTTTTTGAATTCTTCCATCAATAATAGACTGAATTGGTTCTTTTGATTTTTTTATATAATCTACTAATGCTTCAAAATCAGTTGGTCCTGTTTCAGCATCTTTACCGTTTTTAAAGGATACAAATCCATCTCCACCTGACGCTAGAAATGCGTTAGCAACGACGCTGTAAGTTTTAGATGGAGTAATTTCTTCTCCATTTGTTAAGCGAATACTTGTTACTTTTTCTCCATTAGGCTTGTTCGCATCCCAAGTGTATTGGATCCCTGAAATTTGAAGCATTCTTGTTATATCTTTTTGCCATTGTTGATTTAAAATATCACGAATGTCTTGACCTGTTAAATTTACTTTTATTAATTGATTTCCGAATGGTTGAATACCATATATCTCTCCCCATGTAATATCACCAGCATCTAAGTCATTACGAATACCACCAGGATTCATAAGTGCAATTTGGGATTGCATTGTTGCACGCTGGGCATCAGCAACCAAATTTCCCAGAGTAGATTCACCAGCCGTATTGAGTTTGCGATCTAGTGGAGCAATAGACTTACCTACAACTTCATTAACAAGAGGTGCGATTTTTGCTTGATATTTCTCCATCTTCTTCTTTATTTTTTTATCAGGCTCCATGCCTTCATGGTAAGTTGTAACAATTTCTGCTTTTTTCTCAACAATATCTTGTGTCTTACGATCAATCTTTACATCAACATCAGCAAAAGCCATACCATATGAATTTGCTTGTACGACAAGTTTATTATTAACAGTTCCATTTACATAAGTGTGGCTATGCCCACCAAAAATAACATCGACTTCTGGATCAGTCTCATTTGCTAATCGGACGATATCACCATTTGTTACGCCGTTCCCATCTGTTATACCTCCGTTATGCGCAAGAACAACGATAGATTTAACGCCTAGTTTTTTTAATTGCTTTACGGATTTGTTAATAGCTTCAACTTCATCTGTAATTTCTACATTCTTTAGCATAGTAGGCATAACAAGGTTAGGAACATCTGTTGTCACGACTCCAATAAAGCCAACTGGAACTCCTTGTACCTTTTTTATAGTGAATGGTGGTAAAAATAAACGACCGGTGGATTTATTATAGAAATTCGCAGCAACATATGGGAATTTTGCTCCTTTAAAATTACCTGTTTTCTCATGGTATCCACCATAAATAAGACGATGCATTTCCTCAACACCTTCATCAAATTCATGATTTCCTATCGTTCCAACATCGAATTTCAAATCATTTAGAAATTCAATTGTAGGTTCGTCTTGTAATAATGCTGAAACAGGAGTACTTGCTCCAACAACATCTCCAGCATGTACCTTTAATGTATTTGGATTTTGTTTTTCACGATCACGTAAATAAGCCCCTAAGTACTCAATTCCCCCTGCATCTTTATTGTTAATTTTTTTTACAGTGTCTAGTTGCCCATGAAAATCGTTAATACCGAGCATTTGTACATCTATGTAGCGGTTTTGTTCTGTACTCGCTTGGATTGAAGGCGCAGCAAATACACTAGTAAAAGTAACTGTACTTAATGCTAAAGCAACTGGAATGATTTTTTTCAACATAAAATTTCTCTCCCCTAATTAAAATCTGACATAATACGATGTTATTTTAATATATTAAGAGAATTATTTCCATAAAAATTCTACCAATTATAAAAATTAATAAGATTTTATTGTTTTCTGACAAGATATTTCTTCCTCAAAAAAATGTACATTTCTTTGTTTTGAGGATTATTCAAAATATTATCTTGCTAGTAATATAACAATACTTCTAAGAAATCTAAAAAACTCTAATCAATATATTTTAGCTGTTAAGAAGAGTATTCAATCCAAAATTAATAGGGATTTATCAACCTAACATCTCAATATCACCATTTAAAAAGATGCTCCTGGATTTATCCAAGAGCATCTTTTATAAAGCTTTATTTTTTACTTGTTTATAATTTATCAATTAACAATTATATAGTTGTAATCAGTCATTTAAAAATAATAGGAGTGCTTCATTAAATTCTTTAGCATGCGTTGCATTTAGCCCATGTGGACCACCCTTTATTAAGGCTACTTTAGAATTAGGAATTGCTTCATGTGTTAATTTCCCACTATATTCATATGGTACAGTTGCATCAGAATCACCGTGAATAATAAGAGTAGGTATATTAAACTTCTCCAAGTCTTTTCTAAAATCTGTCTTACTAAAGGCGGTAATACAATCAAGTGTTCCTTTAGGTGATGCACTGGCTGCAATATCCCAATTATATAAACGGAATGGCTCACTAACTAAATCTGTTCGATTACCAGCCGCAAAAAATCCCTTAGTAAATTCATCAAGAAATGCAAGGCGGTCATTTATCACACCACTTTTGAATGCTTCAATTGTTGCATCATCTAATGCCCCTTCAGGATGATCCTCTGATTTGTATAAATATGGAGGTACTGCTCCAGCAAAAACAGCCTTTTCAATACGATCTGTTCCATACGTACTAATATACCGGGCTACCTCGCCTCCACCCATAGAAAAACCAACAAGTGTGACATTTTGAAGCTCTAAATGTTCTAATAGTTGATGTAAATCAGAAGTAAAGGTATCATATTCATACCCTTCCCACGGCTGAGATGATTTTCCAAACCCTCGACGATCATACGTTATAACTCTGTATCCAGCCTCAACAAGAGCTGGAACTTGGTATTCCCAAGATCGACCACTTAACGGCCAGCCATGAATTAGTACAACTGGTTTTCCTGTGCCATGATCCTCATAATATATCTCAATTGGTGCTTGATTTTCGGTTCCCACAGTAATTTTAGCCATGCTTCTACCTCCAAAAAGTATTCTAATATGTATCCTTTTCTTCAATAATCCGGATGAATCTCACAATCTATTTATGCACGTTTATGTTGTGAACTCTAAGTATGAAACTCTATTGTTCCAATGCATTCATTTTCTCCTTTTGGAACAATCCCCCCTCTAATACCTTTTTCATCATAAAATAATTACTGAACATTACTCATATTCAATTGTAATAACAAAAATAGGTGACTATCAATATTGTTCTATCTATAGGATGTATAGGTAAAACCAATCTATTTTATAGTGAAAACAACTATAGTTACGACCTATACAAATTATAGAAAATTTAGAATTGATTAATGAATCAGTTTTCAAATACTATAAATTTGTATAGCACTTCATGTTCTATGAATGCTGCTATGACCAATATTATTGGTCAGCTTAGTTATAAACGAAGAAACTTATGATAGTATTCGACTATTTAAACTTTCTTCGATTACTTAATTTTTAGGAGGAATACATAATGACTGATCTCTATTCTCGTATTAACAAAGATGATGCTGTCGTTCTTTTAGTAGATCATCAAACTGGTCTTATGTCCGGACTAGTACGTGACTATGGTGTTGATGAATTCAAGAACAATGTTTTAGCTCTTGCTCATACTGCTAAGTTTTTTGATTTACCAGTTATTTTAACAACAAGTTTTGAAAACGGACCTAACGGACCTTTAATGCAAGAATTGGTTGATCTCTTTCCTCATGCACCAAAAATAGCTCGACCTGGACAAATTAACGCATGGGATAATGATGATTTTGTAAAAGCAATCGAAGAAACTGGAAAAAAGCAACTTATCATCGCCGGCGTAGTTACGGACGTTTGTGTTGCTTTCCCTGCACTTTCCGCTATAAAAGCTGGATATGAAGTATTTGCTGTTACTGATGCTTCAGGAACTTTCAGTAAACAAGTTGCAGATGCTGCAAATACTCGTATGGCACATAGTGGTGTGCAACTTATGAACTGGTTTAGCGTAGCTTGCGAATTACAACGCGATTGGCGCAACGATGTCGAAGGTTTTGGCAATTTGCTTGCTAGCAATCTTCCAGGCTATCAAAATATAATTGGAAGCTATATGGGCGCGCAGCGAGATCTTAGTAAACAAAATGCATAATAGCTTTTCTTTCAAAAAACTAGATAGTATACATTTAGTGCTGATTAAATCAGCACTCTCTTTTAAATTAAAAGGTATAGCAAATATTTTATTTTTACGATTACAGGTTTAATTAACAGAAAATATATTTTTTCAATAATATTAATTTTAAACAATTAAAAAAGGAGCTGTTTATTATGAGTAATTTAGAATTGTTAAATCCGGAGAACAGTGCATTAATTTTAATTGATTTTCAACCTCAAATGACTTTTGGAGTTGCAAGTATTGATAGACAAACATTGATTAATAACGTTATGCTGCTTGCTAAATCAGCAAAAACTTTTAACGTACCTACTATTCTTACTACAGTTGAAACACGCAGCTTTTCTGGTTATTTTTGGCCACAAATTCTTGATATATTCCCAAACCATGAAATTATAGAACGTAGTTCAATGAACTCTTGGGAAGACCCGAAATTTGTTGAGGCAGTTAAAGCAACCGGTAGAAAGAAATTAATATTTGCAGCACTTTGGACTGAAGTTTGCCTTGCATTCCCTGTGCTTGAAGCAATTAAAGCTGGCTATGAGGTGTATGCAGTTGATGATGCTTCAGGTGGTACTAGTTTGACAGCACATAACGCTGCTATGCGTCGTGTAGAACAAGCTGGTGCAATTCCAGTGACAGCAATTCAAGTTTTACTTGAATACCAACGTGACTGGGCACACAAAGACACTTATGATGCTGTAATGGAGATTGTAAAGGAACACACTGGTGCTTATGGTCAAGGTGTAGAATACGCATATACTATGGTGCATGGCGCACTTCCAAGCAGGAAAATATGAAACAAGAAGGAGTAGCTGTCGAAGAGACTTATACAGGGAACACGATGGATGCTGGCAATCCAGTAACAACGATTGTTACATGGGAAATTCAAGAAGGTAGAGAAAAACAGTTTGAAACATGGAGACATGAAATTGAGGCTGCGGCTACTAAATTCCCAGGACATTTAGGTGTAAATCTAATAGTCCCAAGTAACGAATCCAGAGAGTATACTGTTATTTTTCGCTTTGATACGTATGAGCATCTACGTGCTTGGCAAGAATCAGATGTTCGCCGGGATTTGTTAAAAACGGCCGAGCAATTTCAAGCCACTAATCCAACTTACAAAACTGAAAGCAGTTTGGCTTATTGGTTTGTTACTCCGAAAACGCCAGTTCCACCTCCAAAATGGAAAATGTCTATCGTTACCCTTCTGGGTGTATGGCCTCTTAGCATGTTAGTTCCTAAAGTGATAGGACCTATTATAAAACATATGAATCCTATTATGTCAGCTTTTTTTGTTTCTGTATGTATAGTTTCCTTGCTATCATGGGTAGTCATGCCGATTTTCGGTAAATTATTTCATCCATGGTTACAAAATAATAGAAAGTAGACGAGGTGTGAACATGAATTTACCGGATATGATCTTATATAACGGAAAAATTACTACCCTTGACCCATCTCAGCCTGAGGTATCTGCTATCGCCATAACTGATGGTTTAGTCACTGCAGTAGGTGGAGATGAGCTTCTTAATAGTGCCACGGAAAAAACAAAAAAAATAGACCTTAAAAGAAAGAGAGCTATTCCAGGCCTGAATGACTCCCATATACACGTGATTCGTGGTGGTCTGCATTATAATATGGAATTACGTTGGGAAGGCGTGCCATCACTTTTTATTGCTCTAGAAATGCTCAAAGAACAGGCAAGGCGTACACCTGCTCCTCAGTGGGTAAGAGTAGTTGGAGGTTGGTCTGAATTTCAATTTAAAGAGAGACGGATGCCAACATTAGAAGAGATTAATGCTGTTTCTGAAGACACGCCTGTCTTTGTGCTACATCTTTACGATAGAGCACTTGTAAATCGTGCAGGGCTACGTGCACTGGGATACACGAAAGATACCCCAGACCCTCCAGGCTGTTTAATTCAGCGGGATAAAAGAGGTAATCCAACAGGCCTTTTAATTGCTAACCCTAACGCTTCTATTCTTTATTCAAGTTTGGGTAAAGCTCCAGTACTTAATCTTGACGACCAGATTAACTCAACTCGCCATTTTATGCGTGAATTAAATAGATTAGGTATTACAAGCGCCATCGACGCAGGTGGTGGTTTCCAAAATTACCCTGATGACTACAAAATTGTTGAACATTTAGCCGAGAAGGAACAATTAACTTTGCGTATTGCTTATAATCTATTTACGCAAAATCCTAATCATGAATATGAAGACTTTGCTTCATGGGCAAAAATTGTTTCTCCTGGTCAAGGAAATGATAAGTATAAAATGAATGGTGCCGGAGAAATGTTAGTATTCTCGGCAGCCGATTTTGAAAAATTTCAAATGCCACGGCCCGAACTAGCTACAGTAATGGAAGCCGACTTAAAGAAAGTAATTTCTCTATTGGTGGAAAACCGTTGGCCATTCCGTTTACATGCAACTTATGACGAGTCAATCACACGTTTCTTAAATGTATTTGAGGAAGTTAACAGAGAAATTCCTTTTAATGGGCTACGCTGGTGGTTTGATCATGCAGAAACAATCTCAGATCGTAGTATGGAACGTGTTAAGGCTTTAAATGGCGGTATTGCCATCCAAGACCGCATGGCTTTTCAAGGTGAATACTTTGTTGACTTATACGGAAAGGAAGCTGCAAAGCATACTCCTCCGATTTATCGTATGTTAGATCTTGGTATACCTGTTGGCGCCGGTAGTGATGCAACCAGGGTTTCCAGCTATAACCCTTGGGTCGCTCTTTACTGGATGGTTGCCGGAAAAACCATTGGTGGTCTTTCCATATACGATGAAAAAAATAAACTTGATAGAAAAGTAGCCCTGGAATTATATTCAAAAGGAAGTGCGTGGTTCTCTGGTGATGAAGGTAAAAAGGGAACCCTTGCAGTAGGTCAGTTTGCTGATATTGCTGTATTGTCTGCTGACTACTTTACTGTGCCAGAAGAAGAAATCAAAGACCTTGAATCATTACTTACCATTATGGGTGGGCAGGTTGTTTATGGAAATGATGAATTTAAAAATTTATCACCTGAATTGCCGCCAGCATCACCTGATTGGTCACCGACGGGCGTTTATGGTTATGGTGGTGCTAACCTAGCAAACACTATACTTTCTCACGATTCCCATGATAACAAGTTACATAGTTGTAGTAACCCTCTCCATCAACACACTCATACCGTAATAGGAAAAGATGGAACTAAATGGGGGATTGGTTGTACTTGCTTTGCTTTCTAAATCAAAACCACCGGTATAATGCCGGTGGTTTTCTTTCTACAATAAGGATATGTAGATTCAAAATAGCAGTGTATATCCCTACATGGAATCTGTTACTATGCGATAAGACCAAAGAATTGATTGATTAACTTAACTTGTTTTTGATAGCCTTCTCTCCTTGCAAACTCTGTCTTTTTTCCTTAATTAAAAGTCAATGGTATCCCCCTTTTTGATCGACTACACCACACATATAACCCCACTGTCCTTTGACTTTAATATAGATTTTAATTTTTTCAATTGTTACACTAGAATCATTATTATTTCTATTACACTGATACTTTTTGAGAATCATTTAACTTCTGCATAAAGATGCGTGCTGCAAAACTTAAAAATTTATCATCAAAGTGTATAAGATTAATATCTTGACTTGGTGTTGGATCAGTAATACGAACTATGCTCAAAGTATCATTATTAACAAAGTTAACCAGTGAAAGAGGTATTATGGCAACCCCATGTCCATTGTATACAAGGCTCAATAGAGAAATAGAAGATTTTGTTTCTATATTTGCTTCAGATAAAGATAACCCTAAACTCTCACAATATATCTTAATAGATTCACGACAACTACATGAAACCATTACTCTACTGAGCCCCACTAATTCTCGGAAAGAAACAAATGATTTATCATTCAAAGGATGATTTTTTGGAATTACAAGGACGAGCTCTTCACTATACAAAAGGGTGTTTGTTAATGTGTCTGGAATTTGAGCACTACGTGTAATCCCGAAATCAATATTTTTGTCAACGATTTGATTTACAGCAACTTCGGATTCTATAATCTTTACTACAATGTTGGGATAATGTTGTTGAAACTTCATAATATAAGGTGTTAAATAAGTGAGATCCTCTAATAGACCTCCTATAGTAATCACACCTCTTTTTACACCCTTTAATTCAAAAATTTCATTATAAACGTCATCAAATTGTTGCATGATAAATTTTCCTTTATCAAATAGCAGCTTACCGGCTTCTGTCATTTTGATACCTCTTCCAACTCGATGAAACAAGGGTGTATCAAGTTCACCTTCTAAAACTCGTATTTGTTGACTTAAAGTCGGCTGTGAAATACCTAGAACTTCCGCAGCTTTAGTGAAACTATTATTATTACAAACTTGAATAAAATACTCTAAATGACGTAATTCCATTCTTGATACCCACTCTCCGCTTTATGAAAGATTTATAATTTAAAGGACGATATGTATACGTTAACATAACAACTTCATTTCATATTATACCGATTGAAATTACACACTTTATTCATTTTGTATTATAATAAATTTACTACCATTTATTAATTTTTCCTCCTATTTATTTAAATTATATTTAATTAGGACATTACTAATTCGAGATATATTTCTAAAGATTTATAGTTCTAGTGCATAATACCCTAATTTTTTCAACTTTTCGATTATCATTTTTTTCTCAATATAGTCCAAACCACCAAATATTTGCTGAATCGCCTCTTTATGCTGAGGAAAAATAATATCCATTAGTTCAATACCTTCTGAAGTAATTGACGCATACGTGACACGGCGGTCTTTAGGACATGGTTTTCGTATTAAGAACCTCTTCTTTTCCAACTTATCCACTACATACGTGATACTACTACTTGCAAGTAATATTTTATCTCCAATTTTTTGTATAGGCTGATCGCCTTTACTATACAGTAGCTCAAGCACTGCAAATTCAGTTGGATTAAGTCCATAACTTTTTATATCCTCTTCAATACGCTTAGTAATTGACTGTACTGCCCTTGATAATATAACAAATAACTTTAAAGATAAGCTCTCATCGTTAATCACGCTCATAATTACCAATCCTTTACAAGTTATCTTGAATTCGAGATTCATTATATTATCGTCAAAATATTATGTCAATCATTCATTTTAGCTTTATCAATCCATTTATAATTTATTTCTCAACATATGACATATGGAATTAGAAGAAAACAATTGTTAATATATAAGTATCTCAATTACGTTATTTCTTTTAAAGAGAGCTTGTTTTTAATCACAAGTTCTCTTTTGCCATATTCTAAATTGAATTCGGACAAATTTCAGATGATGAGTCTGCCCCCCAAGTATATGATATAGTTTTTTTAACAAAGATTAGAGCCCTCCTACAAGAAGGAGGGCTCTAATCTTTCATATAAATATTCACCATTTTTATCATTGCGAGGACATCAAAACTTTAACTTGATGGGGATATGGTGCTATCTCAATTAACAAATATTACAAACCATATATCTATCATATTTTTTATAAACAGGATTAATTAGATTTAAAAAAAGATTTCTTTTTCTTTACTCGTAATAAGTCACCTGTCCATCCTTTGAATCGCATATACATATACATACCCGCTGTTGTGAAAATAATAAATAAGAGAGCGATTAAATAGCTATATTTCCATTCTAGTTCAGGCATGTATTTAAAATTCATACCCCATAATGCTCCTAAGGCTGTCAAAGGCGTACTCACAGCAGTTAATACAGTAAGAGCTTTCATAATTTCATTCCCACGATGAGAAGAAACAACTTCTTGTAAATGAATCATCGTGTCTAATTCTTCTTGGTACTCTTTAACAAGTTGTAATCCACGCTCTAATTTTACGTGTGTTTGTTTATAACAAAGGGTGTTTGTTAGTTTTTCTAACCAAGCTTCTTTTAGGCCTTGTAACACTTCTTGTATTAAGCGAAACACATGTGTGTTCATAAATAATTCATGACGAATATGATAAATCCTTTCTAAAACTGCTATGTTATTATGATGATAAAAATCCCATAATACATTTCTGAAATTGTTTTCAAAGTAGTCAACCTTTCGCAAATAGTGAGATATAAACATTGATAAGATAGCACATAATCCTTCAGCAGAACTATTACAATTTTTTGTACCCATAGGGATATTATGTATTAATTTTTGGAAATCCTCTTCCTCCTTTTCCTGAACTGTTATCAGTATTCCATGAGCTACGAAATAATAAAGAAATTTTTGAATTTTGGCGTCCTTTTTATCTTGATCATATAAAAACGAACCATATACACAAGTTTGACTTGGTGATAACGTATAAACATATAATCCATTTTCACAAGGAGAACTTATTTTCTTTACAAATTGAGCGAAATAAGATGTTACATCACGAGGGATTATAGAAGAAAATTTTTCAAGCTCACTAGTTTTCACATGATACCAACTCCATTTCGTCATTTTTATGCATTCCATATTATTCTTCCTTTCTAAATAGTTTTATGTTTAATCGAATCATAACCGTAATATGACATTTGTATGTAGGTATTCATGTCTTGGAGGAAAAGTTTTTAGATCATCTAAATTACAAAATAAATGACATAGGAGGCCTTATTCTTTTAAAAGGAAGACCCCCTATATATTACTTATTTTTATTCTCAATTTTAAACATTTCCTCTATACAATCACTTTTTATCTTTTCTTATAAAGAATTTATTATATGTGGAAAAGAAGCTACATAATTTGGCACGTCTATTCAACGAACTCCATTTCAGTCGTTATTATAATTTGGATTCATATGCAGATTGATTGGTGATGTCGTCAAATACTTGACTCCCAATAATGTAGTATCCATGAAGTGCAGCCTCTTTCGAAGCGTCTACCATACGGAAAGAAGAAATTTCACTTTGCATTTTTTCAATTCGTTTTTTGTGGAGTTCTACTATTCCTCCTGTCCAAATAATAGTATCATACTGTTCTAACGTAAATTGTTCTTGTAATACACGTATGACGTCTTGGAAGTGTGCATCCAACTCTTTTTGAATCAAAGTATGAACCTGACTTGTCTCATGATTTTCTTCTCGACATTCATATCCTTTTTCTAATATGTTTGGCATGTCGTTAATATGCAATTGATTACTTTCACCCTCATAATTCTGCACGATATTCTTAATATTTTTCAAAGGCTTGCTACATCCTAGTTCCGTCTCATAATGATTTAAAATGAGATTCTGTTTCATATCTGTCATTTCTAATGTACGAAATCCACCATCAATAATTAAGATACGATCTCGTTCCTGAATGATTCCCTCTTTTAAGAAATAGGCATGTAAAGCGACCGGTTGCTGAAGAATCAAAGCATTTTCCACCGTAATATGAATAAATTTTCCATCAATTTGCACGGAAGTTTCTTTTTTTAGTGCACGTTGTAATTGCTCATGCTGACTACCAAAACAAGTGATGGGAATCCCGGTAACAACTAGAGGTAACACGACATTTTCTTTATAATCCTTTGCAATGCAACCAAATATTTGTTGTTTAAATCGTTCGCTTTCATAATAATTTTCTATTTCATCGTCAAATGGAGGAAGAAATGAAGCGTCAGATTGATGTGCTTCATTTCCCATGTAGTATGCAAAGTCTAAGTCTATAAAACTTACCTTTGTTAAATCTTCACTTTCAGCATGATTAGGTACAGGGGCTAGTGTGGAAGCTTCACTCTTGATTGTCATCTCAGAATCTACAGCCTGTCGATATGCCCTTTTGGTAAAGCCAATTCCTACATCAATTGCATACAGAGATTTCATACTTTTTTCCTCACTTTCTATTTTTAGAGTTAAATCTAGGCACTCTCTTCTTTCCCTTCTTTCACATATTTCTTTTCATTTTTCGTTTTTCCCCCGTCTAAGTTCTTACTATTTTCATTTATTTCGTAATCCTTTTCACCTGTTTTCTTTTTATTATTTTCGTTTTCTGTTAAGTCTTTAATGGTAGAAATGACAACTGGTGTGGCTGTAAGCAGTTGTGGTAATGTTTGTTTTGCAACATTAGCTGCAGTTACAGAAAATTGTTTACTTGTCTCAGTTACCTTCTCCAATGTTTCCTTTATGTTTCCTTCTTGTAGTTTTTCTTTTACGCTTTTTCCTTTTGTTTGTATAGCTTTCCGATTTTCTTTTTTTAATAGGGAGACTATGACTCCGGTCGTAATTCCAATCACAGCATATTTAAATATTGTATGTTTCATTTTTCTCATCCTTTTCTATTTTTATTTTCTTCAATGCTACAACCTAAAATAATTACCTTACCTATTTATCAGATGTTGCAATCTATTACAGAGAATGATAGTTTTGCGGCTGCCTATCATTCGCCATTGGTACTTCAGCTGTTACTAGGAGTAAAATCTTCCCTTGATCTAGTTTTTCTTCATATAAGTTAGCTTCCTCCTTCGACAACCCCATTTCTTCCATTTGATTTCGAAGTTCGTCCCCTTTTTTGGAGAAAAAGTTGATAATACTTGTTCCCAATCCTTGTTCTTTTACTCCAATCGTATTTGTGTTTGTATCATCCGCAATCCTTTTTGTTATATGTTTTTCATGTGCTAAAACATAAATGTCATCGTGGCGAACCCCTTGCAATTCTAGCTCTTTTACTTTCATAACTACTTCCTGTTCATTTTGATATTCATAAACTACCGTTTTTCTTTCATTCGTATGCATGGTATCTTTCCTCCTTTAGATTTTTTATTTTTTATTTAGTTGTTATGTAATATGTAATACACCTATTTTAAAGATGTTAAACCTAAATTTTCAAAAAATTTCACACAATAGGTTATTCATGTTTTTAATATCAAAGAAATGTCACAAGAACTTTGCTTTGATAAAGCGCTACAAATAACGATTTGTTTGGAAGGCAAGCCCATTGTTTTATAGAAATCATAGAAAAATAAAAAAGCACTCCTTTTCAAAGAGTGCTTTTAAAAAACATATAACCTAATAAAAATATTTCTATTTTGATTACGGAAAGAAAGTCTTTATTAAAACATATGGTTGCTAATTTAATTGCGATTTGCCTTGCATCCAAGTAACAATATCATTTAAAACATACTCAGGGATATTAGCAGGACTATAATATTCATCTGGCTTACTTATTCCCCCATCCCCCTCTGTAAAGAAATGATTTAACTTTGGATATAGTCGATAATCTACATTATCTCGTTCTTTTAATTGTTCTTTCCAAAGAGGAATTTCAATTTTTGATTGAACTTGATAGTCTCGTTCTCCTTGAATAATAAAAAGCGGTGTCTTTTGTTCTTTTGACATTTCCACTGCTTTAATTTTATGGATAGAATCCTTACTTCACAGGATTTTTTTGCTGTTTTCACTATATCCTTACTATACAAATGAAAATATACAACGATACTAAATATACAAACTTTGCATAAAAAAATGATTTTATAGTATCTTTTTAATATCCATGTCCGCCCGGCCAACCACCATGTCCACCTTGCCAACCACCATGTCCGCCTTGCCAGCCACCATGTCCGCCTTGCCAACCACCGTGTCCGCCTTGCCAACCACCGTGTCCACCTTGCCAACCACCGTGTCCACCTTGCCAACCACCGTGTCCGCCCGGCCAACCACCGTGTCCACCTTGCCAACCACCGTGTCCACCTTGCCAACCGCCTTGCCAACCACCGTGTCCACCCGGCCAACCACCGTGTCCGCCTTGCCACCAGCCTGCATAGCCTTGTCTCTGTGAGTTCATTCCTTCGCATCCCTTCTTATTAAAAATTCAAATACTGTAACTGGGTATTCTCTAAATATAATTATGTATCCCAAAAATAAATGTATCCGCAAACATCCCGATTATTGGTAAAGTAATTATCTAATGAAAAAAACATTTATTATTGCAAATCTAAGCTCTATTATTTTTTGCTTTTCCAAAATTTTTTCGCTATTTTATTAGCATAATACTTTTTAGATTCAATTTCATCATAGTTACTTAGTATTAGAACAGACCAATCATTACTTGTGATCCTTTTTCAACATTACATCAGAATCCATAGTTGGGCTTTAGTTATACAAAGAAAACGATACTTCACTATTGAAGTATCGCAAAAAAACTATTTACTTACATTATTATGACTATAACCCTATCCGGTATTAGTTACTCACCTAAAATTGCAAATGGGCTAAATGATTCATAATGAATCAATTCCTTTTCTATACTGTGTTCTTTTAATACTGGAGCCGTTGACTGCACAATTTGTATTGTTTTCTCGTCAATCATAAATGGTACATCCCTTCGTATACAATGTCTTTATAAAACATTAGCATTATTTGAAATTTACCTTTCATAATTTCATTTTTTACTTTTAACTTCAGAATATCGAATCTTTTTTTATTATGGATCTAAACTGATCCAATAGTGATTCTGGCGCAATTACTCTGAAGTTTTTACACTAGAACCTTCTTATTTACGTATTGAAAAATGTTACCTATAACGGAAAAGCCCAGATAGCGATGTGGCTGCACTATTATTAAAGGCATTTCTCCTTCTAAAACAGACAGTACTTGCAATCTTAGTACGAATCACAGTTGAATTCATGTTACTTAATCGTACCCATTCCACCAATTTTAATCTTAACCTTGACGTTTACATCGCCTTTTGCTAATTCGTTACCCCAATTATTTTGTATTTTTTTCCATTTCGGATATGTGTATGTTCTTGCATATCCTCCAAGCCCAATAGGATCAATTTTGGCGGTTTGTATTTTTTGTATTAATTGCTTGAAATCAGCTTCTAGCTTAGTTTCAATCGCCTTTTGTAATTTTGCTGCGTCCTTTCTAGTGTTAAACGAAAAAAGTCGTTCTGTAATACCGATTCTCATCTTTACATCTACATTAAATATAAAATGATCATCATATCTTGCCTTTGTCTTTACTTTAATACCATAGGCAGTAAAACTTATCAAATCTTTATCTTGACTATCTGAATTTAGCTTAATTGGAACTGTAAATGGTAACTCCCCTGCAGTTCCTTGTTGCAAAATGCGTAAGAGTTTGTTTTCATCAGGTTTCAGTGTTAATTTATACTTTCCTTTTTCATCCAATAAGGCTGTACCTGTCACCCATATTTTATTCTTTTTTTTCAGTTCAGTAATATTTGCTGTTAGCCCTTTGTCTGCTCTTTGTTCATATAATTCTTGAAGTGTTGTTTTCACCGTGATATTTCTTAAAAAAGCGGTATCAACTAGTTTTGTTAATATATAGGAAGCCTTGGTTTATCTTTTGGACTATAGAAGATGACGTCTGAAACAGGTCCATCTACAGCGACAACCCTTGCGGTAACTGTATTTTTGGGATCACGGTAAAATGGATCAAGGTAAATTTCCCAGTTTTTTTGTTTCAGTAGCCTTTTTCCAACTAAAATAACCTGTGTTTTACTTCCGGCGGTAAGTGCCATAACCGTAGCATCAAATTTGTCTCTTGCTTTTCGAACCGTAGCAGATTTCACACCAGTAGTTTCTTCTTTTATTTTTGCTTCTTTATTGAAAACAGGGCTTGATATATACACTAATAAATTATCATTAGGATCTAAATCGATACCAAGAATAAGAGTAAGAGAAACATCTTCAACATTTCTTTGATCGAAGCATCCAGTCATCAAGAACACCAATAACAAAATACAACATAGTACTTTTCTTTTCAATGTATTCTCCTCCGGCGAAACTTCTCATATAGACAGCAATACAGCCATAAAATAATAGGTAATATATATGTTACTCCTAATCCAGTATTCGATAATACCTGTTGCCAAATTTCAGATTCATTCCAACTAGGATGAGTCCAAAATGTGAATCCGATAATAAGCAATAAGAGAACAACTACATGAGAGCTGTGATCTTGTTTTCCAAGTAATTGGCTTGAACAAAATACAGAACAGTATAGGGCAGGGATCCATGATGTGGAAACAATGGTTAAGTAAACAGCCAATAAAATCATGTCAAAACGTTCTAAAAAACGAAATTCAATTACTTTCAGTAAATTTATTACCGGTTGATTATATTGCGTAATGCTATCAGGGCTAAAATAGGCAAAGCAAACAATAGTAGCAAATAAATAAAATAACATCGTTAAGGTGTTTGCTATAACCATTCCATGGACTGCATACTGTTTTTTTTGTAAAAATGGATATAAAAAGAAAGCAATATCAAACCCTAAATAAGCATAAACAGTGCTTGGTACAGCGGTTAATATCGGTTTCCACCCTTCTTTTAAAAGCGGAAAGAAAGGCATCCAGCTTCCATTCCCTATAAGAGGGATTAAAAAAAATATCGGAATCCAAAGCGCCATATAAAAAAAAAGTTCGGCGTACCGTCCTAAAATACTAGGACCGTTACGTGCAACAAAATAGGTAGGAATCGAAAACAAAAAGATAACGATATAGTCAGGCGTTTTCGGGAGAAGCCATCCCTTAAGGTAAAGCATAGCGTTTATAAGAACGATACAAGAATAAAAAGCGAAGTACATCATGTAAATAACAACGAATGCTTTCCCTACTATTTTTCCAAACAATCGTATAAGAATATCATAAATTGTATCCTCAGGATATCTTGCAGCTGTTTTCACTATAAACACACCTGATATTGTGGAGAAAATCCAACCAATCAATATAGCTATCCATCCATCTGTTCCAGCCTTTTCTGCAAGCACACGTGGAAGCGATAAAACGCCAGTGCCCACCTGCACTCCATTAATTAAAATAATATACTGCATAAGAGTGATTTCATTATAGGCATACTTTTTCATAATTTCACCTTTTATTACGATTCTTTCCTTGTCGAATAGTTTGATCGGTTCCATTCCCCTTAGGACGCCTTCTTATTGTCCATAAAGGAAAGCGTACAAAAACATCTTTCATATCTGCAAAACGAAAGGGTGCTAATGGTGTTCCGTAAGAAGTACCTAGCGATTTAAGACTACTTAGATGCCCAATTAAAGTCATCCACCCGATAACAAGTCCTACAATTCCAAATAAGGCAGCTGCTAGCATCATTGGAAAGCGTAAAAGTCTTACTGCCGCTCCCATATCATAGTTAGGGATAACAAAAGAAGAGATGGCGGTAACAGCAACAACAATAATCATAATATTGCTTACAATTCCCGCCTGAACAGCCGCCTGGCCGATGACAATACCACCTACAATTCCAACTGTCTGACCAATCGGAGTAGGTATCCGTAAAGCCCCTTCTCTCATCGTTTCCAATGTTATTTCCATAAGTAACGCTTCCATAACTGGAGAAAAGGGTACGCGCGTTCTTGATTCAGCAATAGATAAATATAGCTCTACAGGAATAACTTCAAAATTAAAGGAAATAAACGCAACATAACTCGCAGGCAGAAATAAAGCAACCATAAAGGCGACAAAACGAAGCAACTAACCACCTTGTACCGTAATCATCCACTCCTTGAAAAAAGGAAATAAAATTTGTTGGAGTAATTAATACATTAGGTGAATGATCCATTACAGTTACAAATCTGCCCTGTAAAATGTGAGATACAGCCAAATCAGGTCTTTCAGTTAATATAAATTGCGGAAACGGTGAGTAAGGGTGATCTTCAATGAATTCTATAAGTTCGCCATTACTAGCAACAGCGTCGATTGTAATATTTTGAATTCGTGTTTCTAATTCCTTCAGCACATCTTCAGAAGCTACATCTTTCAAATATAAAATAGAAATTTTGGTTTTGCTCCGTACACCAATTATTATTTCTTTTATCGCTAATTCACGATGAGGAATATATCTTCGAATCATTGCGATATTTTGACTTCCAGTTTCTATGAAAGCTTGATGTGCTCCTTTTAGAGCTATTTCGTTATGTGCGTCCTCAACACTTCTTTGTGGCCACCCTTTTGTATCCAATTGATGTGCTGTTGTTCGACTGTGAATTAATAAAACACTATCTCCCCCAAAAATAGCATTTTCAATCTGACTTAATGTATTAATAATCTTAATTTGTCCTAACGGAATTGGAAGTTCTCTATTAGTATCAAAATCAATATTCATCAAAGGACTGAGAACATGATTTTGAATCAATTCTTTATCTGTTAATCCAGATAAGTATACTAAGGCTGCTTCTAATCCACCTACTGTTATTTGAAACTGCCGAATTACTAAATCAGGCGCTTGACGAAATATATTCTGAATATGAGCTATGTTTTTGGATAAATCAGCGTCTAAGAGGGAGTCTTCAATATTTTTTTCCTGAAAATGAGTATTGTCTCGTATTGAACATGACTTAGGGTTGTCTCTATATTTTAAACGCCTCAAAAATTTAGCCATGATTCCCTCACTTTCTATGTACCTTTTATAGTATGTTTAGTATGCATATATTAAGGAAAAATATCCTAATAGTTCCTACAATTACACTTTTAAGACATTAGATACATTTCTTGCTGTCTTTTTTACTTATGTATTCCTTTTTGTTGTTGATGTAACTTTTCAATTGTAACTGACACACATCTGAAACTCTAAACCCTCTCTCTTCCCTAACAACTACTAATCGTAAAATTTCAGAATCTAAATTGTGTAAATTCCCCAATACTCGCTACCCTATAAAGATACATGTTTAACATGTTGGTGATAGTTTTTCTTTTCTCTTCTATATGTTCTAGTGACATAATGTTTGGTTAAAATAACCTTTAAACTCTTTTTAAGAAAAACTTAAGAAAATCTCCCTTTATTCATAAGAATTTTTTTCTATACTGAAGCATGTAAATGAACAAGAGGAGAAACGATAATGAGAAAATTTGTAATTTGCATATTAGGAATAGGCCTTCCTATATACTTACTACCTTTCATATTACGCGGGGATTTAGACAGATTTAATCCGATTGCTGAAGAAAAAAATGTATATGCCGTTGCGAAAGGATATGGTGTTCCGGATTATCATCAAAAAGGAAAAGCTATGTACTCACTAAAAGCTGTTGATGAATTAAGCAATGAAAAAGAATATAATGTTGGAACGAACACGCCTAATGATTTTATAAGAAAAACTTACTTAAAAATTCATGTAAAAGGAAAGTATGTGTATTCTTACGATATTATTTCTAAAGAGGATATTCCGGAGAAAATAAGGGGACAATTGGAGATAGCAAATAAATAAAAGAGCCAATTCATACGAGTTGGCTCTTTATTCTCTCTTCCATCTACCGCTGGGAGAATTCTTTCGGTAGATTTATTAAATTCGTTATCATTGTTTCAATAACCATTCTTCAATTACTTTCACTGTTTCATCTCGTTGTGCTTTTGGCGTAATTAAACTCGCATTATCACCTTTTTGCTCACCGTACATGCCAAAATTAGCATGATTCCCCCCTTTTATCATGTGCATAGTATTATTCTTTGACATTAACTTTTTATTGTTCTCTATTTTTTCTACAGTTGCTAAAGCATCTACTTCCCCGTAAATTGATAACATTGGAATCGATTTGGCAGAGAAATCATCTGCAGGATAAGAACCTAAGAAAATAATTCCGTCTACCTTTTCTTCATGTTGAAAGGCATACCTAGAAATCATAGCTCCGCCCATTGAATGCCCAGCAACATACCATTTTTGAACTTCAGGGTACTTTTCAATTACACTATCTACCTCATTTATTCCAAGTATCGCTAAGTTTAATGGTAACTTAGGCATTACTACAAAATGCCCATCTTTTGCAAGTGCTTCCCCTAAGTAACTATAAGCCTCGGCTTCTACTTTAGCTCCTTGATAAAAAATAACCCCTATTTTAGCATCTTTCTCTCCAAAAGCTATATAATCTTCATCTTTTTTATCATCTACTAAAGACAAAGCCTCTTTCGTTGGTTTATAAGTAAACTGAGACCAAGTTAAAAAAGTAATACTTCCGATGAGTAAAATACCTAGTAAAGAGTACAGAACAATTTTTATCCATTTCTTCACATATATGACCTCCCTAAGATGTGTATATTCTATACTTTAGATTATCATTAATAAACATAAAAACTCGAGCATTTTCATTGTGCTCAAGTTTTCATTTACGTCTTTAATTTATACTATAAATTGTCCAAGATAAATATGTAGCAAATGTAGCCCATAAAAAATATGGGATTAGCAACCATGCCGATACTTTAGATAAATTGGAAGAAAACATAATGAGAAGTAACGTAGTAATAGCGACTAGTAAACAATCTACTGTTGCTAAAAACAAATTCTTTTGGCTAAATTGAAAGTAGCTGAACGCTTGATTGAATATATAATTTAAAAGGAATAAAAACCAAAATGTTTTTGGCTTGAATCCATAGTTGTTGTAAATAATTGCAACTGATAATGCAATAAGTCCAAATAATACAGCCCATATCATTCCGATTGTCATACCAGGAGGTGTCCAAGACGGCTTTTCTAACGCATCATACCAAGTACGATCAATAGGGAATAAAACACTAGAAACATAAAACAAACCATATGTTAGTAAAAATACTATAATACTAGATTTTTTCATAAACATTCTCCTTTTTACTAGAAGATTATAGAAACTTTATATGATTAGTATGTCCTTGTAATGGATAAAATTCTAATATTTAAATTCCAAATACATATTGTTTAACCTATTTCATACAAATTCTTTCATACTTTTATATGCACAAAGGGCTCTCTCTCGTGCTGCCTTATGATCAACAATCGGATAAGGATATGTATCCCCAAGTTTTATATTGGATTTTTGTAAAATATGCTCAGGTGCTTCCCAAGGTTTATGTATATATTTGTTTGGGATATATCTTAGTTCTGGTACCCATCTTCTTATATACTCTCCATTTTTATCAAACTTTTCTCCTTGTGTGATGGGGTTAAAAATACGAAAGTACGGTGATGCATCTGCTCCGCTTCCAGCAACCCATTGCCATCCCATTGTATTATTTGCAATATCAGCATCTAGTAGTGTATCCATAAACCATTTTGCTCCTTCTTGCCACGGAATTAACAAATGCTTTACAAGAAAAGAGGCTACAGCCATTCTTGCCCGGTTATGCATAAAACCTGTTTGCCATAGTTCTCGCATTCCCGCATCAATAAACGGATAACCCGTTTTCCCCTTTTGCCATACTCTTAATAACTCCTCTTCCTTATTCCACGGAAAATTTTCAAAGCTCTTATTAAGAGGTCTATATACTGTAAATGGATAATGATATAGTAAATAATAAGAAAACTCTCGCCAAATTAATTGACGTATAAAGCTATTAACTTGTTTTTCAAAAAGACTACATTGTCTTTCGGTACTTTTATTTATTAAGTAATGAAACATTAGCTTTACTGATATTTGACCAAATGAAAGATACGGTGCCAACATCGAATGGACATTTTGATCTGGAAAATCTCTTCCTTCACTATAAGAGACTAATTTGCTAGAGAAAAATTTCTTAAATGTTTTATATGCCCCTTCTTCTGTCGGATCCCATATTACTTCCATATGAGATGTCCACGGTATAGTCGGCAACAAGTGTAATTCTGAAACAGATAAGCTTGCTGGTAAAGAGTTTCCCCACTTTATACTCTGCACTCTGCTAATAGGTTTAGGTATTACCTGCTTTTGAAATGCATTGTAAAAAGGCGTAAACACCTTATATTCAGTGTTATCTTTCTTTTTAATAACCCACGGTTCTAATAATAAATGCGAATTAAATTCTTTACAGATAATACCTTTATCCTCTAACATCATTTTCATTTTTTGATTAGATTGTAATCTGTCCGGATCATAACAAATATTCCAATATACAGCCGTTATATCTAATTGCTCTATGAGAGAAAGTATTTCTTCCTCCGTACGTCCTTTACGAATTATTAAAGTAGAGCCCAATGCCTCAAGTTGCTTCTTTACATCTATTACAGCATGGTGCAACCACCACTTTGACGCACTTCCTATTGAAAAAGTTTCCTCTTGTATATATACAGGAAGAACCTCACCAGACTGAACAGCCTCAAATAGAGCTGGGTTATCATATAAACGAAAATCTTTTTGAAACATAACAATAATTTTATTTTGCATGGCTATCCTTTCTGATTTTTAAAACATAATAAATTTTATTATACAACAGCAATTTTTACATAAGAATTTATTTGTCTTTAATAAATTAGTTAACTTTTTCAACTATTTTTTTAGTAGGAATTTTAACGACCGTTTCTTTTCCCCTTGTTCTATCAATCTTGAAACCATGAACTTTAACATCAGACGGTACTAGTGGATGATGACAAATCATATCTATACTCTTCTCAATATTTTCACTAACATTTTCTTTTCCACTTAGCCATTCATCAAGGCTACCACTTGAAAATTCAGGCATGCAATTTTCAAAGAGGTAATCTAGTTCCCTGTTATTTTTTATGGAATCACGTTGAATTTGTAGATTAACTACATCAGTTTCTTTATCCTCTATTCCTACAACAAAAATTTCTTCAACATTTTCTTGATAAATAGCAATAATAATAGATCTCATTATATCTCCATAAGGATGTACAATTACAGAATCGTAGCTGTGTATAGTCAATATGTTTTCTTGTTGAATGTTAGTTACTTGTTGGATAATAGGCTCTATTCCATGTTCAATGTCTGTTAACAATAAAACTTTTTTATTCTTTGAATTCATATGGAGCACTCCTTCTTCATTATTGTATTTATGAAATTTTTAAGCTAGTAACAATAGTTGATTATGCATTGCATGATTGTTACCAGTTTTTCCAGCGTCCCTCTGGATCAACACTTGCAAGTCTAACCCATCCATTTTGAACTTTTTCTCGAAATGTGAAATCATTATTTAGCAAACGTTCTATATATTGACTAGGCGCTTGAATTACAATTAGTAAACGAAGTGGTGAATGATACGTCTCACTATCTGACTGCATAACGGATTGCCAAGGTATGCCCGGCAACAAATCACTTGCATTTCCCTGCATAACACCGAGACCCGCCGTTACGGTTTGGGTTGTTTTGTTTCCACTACCATAATAATGAGGAGCTACAGTTGAAGCGTAATATTGTAGATTTATCCACTGAGCTACTGTTCCTGGTCCTGCAATAATGTTAGCTAATATATCGCCACTTTCATCCTGTTTCCAATCATAATTATGGAGGAAAGCCCTACCTTCTAAGTCACAATCCTGAGTTAATTCTCGTTGCCCGATAATAAAAGATGCATTACGAGCTAATCCCCATTCTGGACGTATTTCACTCCAATCTTCTGCAAATCGATGTGCCTCTTTACTCGCATTTTTTATTTTCGTTTTAAAATTTGGTAATTGCGTTAAACGCTCTCTATTTGCATGTTGGCTCACATTTGGCATAATCGACTCGATACAATCAAATGCTTCTTGCGCAGTTTCCGAAAGTTCTGGAACGTAAATCCATTCCAATTCGTCCACTGTTGTTTTATGTTCAGCTGCTGCAAAAATGGTATCCTCAGGAATTTTAATACCTTCAGCAAACAACGCTTCTCTCACTTCTGGAAGATTACATAAAGTAGCAAAAACTCTTGCATTGAATCCCCCTGCTGCTCCGCCACAAGCACCACACTCAAGTGCTGCAGCATAAGGATTGTTCGTACTTTGACTACTATGTCCGCACATTACAACTAAAGGAGCAAATTTTTCTGTCAGTCCCACCATTTTTAAAGCTTGACGCACATAGTTCACTTTTTCTTCTTTAGTAAAACCGATAGGTATCTCACCCTTTGTGTCATGAACATGATTAAGCGAGAATGTTGTATCAGGTTTTTGTAACATAGTTTTACGAAGGTTACGAATGAAACCACCAACTCCTCTTGGGACAAAACTTCTTGTCACCATCTGTAGACCAAGTAAAGGACCACTTAACTCAGGTAGCGCCATACTTGTCAGTACGTTCTGTTTCATCGTTTTAAATGTATAACGTACCGAACTGCCTACCCTCTTACGTTGCTCATAAGATTTAAGTTCATTTTCATTTGTGAGCTCTTTTATTTGATGTTTCGGTTTGAGTATAACTGGCAAAGAAGGATGGTTGTTATTGCTACCTAGTTCACTAGTTGCAATTGGTAATCCAAAGAAACCAGCTATCCCAAATGTTTCAAACGGACCTAATTTTTCAAGATGGCGACGAAACGGTTCTGAACGTACATCAATACAGAATGCTAATTGAGCTAATACACGCTTTTTATCATCGGTTGCACGTTGTGTAGAAGCAATCTTCTCTCTTAATTGCTCTGCATGCGTTTGTTCCCAAGCTTCCAGCCAAAGTTTTCTGCGAATATTTTCATCAAAACGATAAGCAAATACTAATAATTCACTTTGTTCAGCAGCAGGCATTTGTAACCATTCCCGTGTTGAAATATTCCCCCAATAGATCCAAGAAGCTATAAGTGGGACGATCGAAACTTTTTTCTCAACCTTTTGATGTTTTAAAGGTAAATAAGGTTTTGCAATAGCCAGCTCCATAGAAATTCGAACTGCTAAATATTCTATGAGAAGTTCCTGTTCCTGAATTGATTGTTGTGAGCGCCATCGTATCATTCCTGCCCACCCAGGCAAAGAAAGCAAGTGCCCTTCAAGGTAAGATTGTATGTTAGATTCAGAAATTCCTAGTTCAGATAATGCTCTCGCTAAAGCTACTTCGGCATCTTGTGGCCAATCTTTTAAAACTTTACGCTCATTTTTACTGAGCGCTGGATCAAATTTAATAAGGTGTTGCCATGCACGATAAAAACCTTTCTCTCGATTTGGCATCGTCCAACTTGATCCGGAGTCATCAAGATATAATTTACACCATTTAATGATATGATAATTAAGAACATCAGATAGGTTTTCACTATTTTGATTCTCTATAAGCGAACTTATTGGCTGCATAACAGAGGCTTTCATACTTGCTGTATTTATATAACTCATTTCTTCTGCCAATTTATTTAATTCTGGCGATGATAATAGACTAGAAGGTAATTTTTCTAACTTTAAAGCTGCTTGGCAAAATCGCTCTGCTTTCTCTCGCGGAATATTAAAAGATTGTGAATCCAGCCAACGAGACAAACTCATTTGTAAAAATGATTCCTCAATCTCACCTTTTGCTTTTGCCGAATGAATCATGGAGGCACTAGGATAAATATCCACATTACGAGCTTCTTTTAACCAATTTGCGACTTGTTCAAATGATTGCTTTTCAAGTCCCATCCAAGGGTGGTGAGCTGCAAACGTAGAGATAGGCCAAAGTGGTGCAATAACTCGGCTAGCAGATGCAACTAAATCATTTATATTATTTTCTTGCATATCAATGTTTGTATCTTTCTTTAATATTGACGGTATGCTCATCACGAATTACCTCCCTTTGATACATAATGTTTCAGATAGCTTGGGTGACTTTCTACTGACTTTCGTCTCGCCTCACCTACTCGAACTAACCAAAGATAAAGTACAGCGAATAAAGTAGAAGATTGATGACGAGTAACGAAAGTACTAATAACACTACTAAATAGTAAAATACATATAACAAAGATAACGGCTGGAGCTGAAGGTTGAACACTTTGATAAATATCAGTATGCAACCATTTATAAAGAGAATTATGAACAGTAAAGTAAATGAGAGAAAATCCAATCAAAACAATTAAGCCAGCAATTCGTCCCATTCTTCCCTCTCCAAAAACAACAAGCTGTTTCCATGAAAAGTATAGTGACCATCCTAAGATTAACGCACTAACTAGTTGATACCCCTCTCCAGAAGTCATAAACCAGAAAGTAATTGCTATAAATAATCCTAAAACACGTCCAACTATACTCCACAAATTGGACATCTTTTCATTAGACTGATTCACTACCCCAAAACGTTGCACTGAAGAACCAGCTTGTAAAAATAGTGTAGCTTTAAACAAACCATGTAAAATTAAATGAATAACAGCTGCTAAATAGGCGCCTAATGCACATTGAATAAGCATAAATCCCATTTGTGCAATAGTTGAACCTACTAGCTGACGTTTATAATCAACTTGGACTAAACTAATTCCTGTACCTATTAAGACAGAAATACTAGAGAAAATTAGTAAAATTATTTGTGCAATATCATCATGAAAAAGAGGTGAAAATCTAGTTAACATGATACCGCCAGCATTTACTAAACCCGCATGCATAATAGCAGAAACAGGAGTTGGAGCAACAGCAGACTCAATTAACCATCTTTGAAAAGGCCATTGTGCTGCTGGAATCATCACAGCTAATATAATTAATAAGTTAATTCCTGTTCTCTCCAATGTTCCATGTAGCGCTACATTTTCATTCGTTAAAACTGATGTTAACTGCCACTGTCCTGTTACTTGAAAAAGCCAAATGATAGCTGATAGTAAGGCAATCCAACTTATTGTAAATAAATAGCCAGAGATTTTAGTTGCTTCACTAACTACTTTCCAACCTTTATTTAGCCCTATGAGTAGAACCAATCCTATAAGCGTTGCTCCCCAACAAATGAGCATTAAACGAAGATCATCACTTAACCATGCAACCGAAGATACACCTGTAGTAAATGTAAAAAGTGCAAAGTATTTTCGATATGAGTGATCCCCCATTAAGTAACGTACAGAGAAACGCTGAATGATTAAACCAATTGTAAGAACAAAGAAAGCCATTAACCAAGCTAAAGTATCTAGATGCCAAGGCCCCACAACTCTATCTCCATTGTTATTAACAAGTGCGAGTAAAGAAACCAATGAAGGTAAAGCAGCGATACCAATATGGATATGAACAAAACGTAAAGGTACCCTTGCATGTAAAAACAATAATCCACTTAGCCAAAAAGCACTAAGCGCCATAAAAAATAAAGTTAACAGTGTTGATGAACTCAGCGAAATTAACATGTTAAATACTCCCTTCTAAGCGAAAATAGCCTATAAAAATTCCTTTTAATTACGATAGTTTTTTAAATTTCAATTTTCATTCACTCTTTTTAGTGCATCGTTTTTTCCCATAAAAAAAACCGACAACTTCCATAATTCAATGATTTTATATCATCATTGAATTATGGAGATTGTCGGTTTCACTTCAACTAACTTCAATAAAGTTTTTTGAAGAGCTCCCATTTTATAGAGGATAGTAATGTATGTATTACTCCTATTAAAAATAACAGTATATCTCTGATCTCCTAGATTATGCAATCAATATATCAATTTATGTTATGCGCTATCTTTCAATTAAGAAACTTTTTCATTTAGTCAATATTACATATTAAAAAAATGCTAAAGCCTTAATTATAGCAAACAGTTAAAATAAGCATCTATTAATTTTTTAAAACAATTATAAGATAAACTATATTAAGCAGTTTGTCAATTTATTTATCAGTTTTTTTGAGCGTTATTCCAATTAAAATTCAGTATACGTAAATAATTTCAAGTTTTTAATTATTATCATGTTAATAAATTTAAATAAAGCGCAAAACTTTTAGGTTTCTTAATTATCTCCCACTAACCCTACGGTGGTTTTAATTTTTAAAATTTTTCCTCAAGATTATGAAACAATTTAAAAATCATTACTCGTTCACCAGTGCGGGAGCTTATATCCGTATGAAAGCTTTTCACTTTTTCTTCAGTTAATTCTAGTATAATCTCTTTCAAATCTTCAATTCCAGATTCAACTAGCTCCGAACGATTTTTCTTTATCGTTAGCATACCGTCTTTCGTTTCGCAAACCGTATATTCAGCCGGCGTTAAAATACCTTGTAAATTTACGATAATCATATCCCGTAATATATCTGTCTTAACGGATATAGACCCGCGTCCTAGGTAGTCCTTTTCCCAGTGAGTAATTGCTTTGCTTATCTCTGATTCAATAGAGCCTTTTGAGTTTTTCATCTTTGTATCCTCCTCGTATATTAATATTTAAGCCCTATTACTGGCTTAGATTTTCTTCTTAAT
>NZ_PCOB01000022.1:20691-87577 GCF_002975115.1 Bacillus sp. MYb78 | reverse complement strand
GTCTGGTAATGATGGCAGAGAGGTCACACCCGTTCCCATACCGAACACGGAAGTTAAGCTCTCTAGCGCCGATGGTAGTTGGGACCTTGTCCCTGTGAGAGTAGGACGTTGCCAGGCAATATTATTCCGCAGTAGCTCAGCGGTAGAGCTATCGGCTGTTAACCGATCGGTCGTAGGTTCGATTCCTACCTGCGGAGCCATTATGCTTCCATAGCTCAGCTGGTAGAGTACTTCCATGGTAAGGAAGAGGTCACCGGTTCAAGCCCGGTTGGAAGCTTGGAAAAGTTTTTAAATTTTTGGCCCGTTGGTCAAGTGGTTAAGACACCGCCCTTTCACGGCGGTAACACGGGTTCGAATCCCGTACGGGTCACCACTTTTGGAGGATTAGCTCAGCTGGGAGAGCACCTGCCTTACAAGCAGGGGGTCGGCGGTTCGATCCCGTCATCCTCCACCATATATGTTTAAATGTCGGAGGGGTAGCGAAGTGGCTAAACGCGGCGGACTGTAAATCCGCTCCTTCGGGTTCGGCAGTTCGAATCTGCCCCCCTCCACCATTTTCTTAAAAATAACCTGAAAGGGTTTATTTTTTTGAGAAGATAACCATACTAGTAAATATTAATGGGCTATAGCCAAGCGGTAAGGCAACGGACTTTGACTCCGTCATGCGCTGGTTCGAATCCAGCTAGCCCAGCCATTTACGAGCCATTAGCTCAGTTGGTAGAGCATCTGACTTTTAATCAGAGGGTCGAAGGTTCGAATCCTTCATGGCTCACCATTTTCGCGGAAGTAGTTCAGTGGTAGAATACAACCTTGCCAAGGTTGGGGTCGCGGGTTCGAATCCCGTCTTCCGCTTTATTACTAAGGGGCCTTAGCTCAGCTGGGAGAGCGCCTGCCTTGCACGCAGGAGGTCAGCGGTTCGATCCCGCTAGGCTCCATCTAAATAGAAAAAGCTTACATCATATGATGTAAGCTTTTTTGTGTTTAAAAAGACAACTTTTATATTTATCGTTTAAAATGAAGAAAACGTAAAAATAAGGGATGGGGGATAATTGTGAAAGTTGTTATTGCATCTGATTCATATAAAGAAAGCCTAAAAGCTATAGAAGTATGTGAAGCTATTGAAAGAGGTTTTAGAGCAATTTTTCCTAATGCAAAGTATGTGAAAATACCAATTGGAGATGGAGGAGAAGGGACGGTTGAATCGCTTGTTGATGCTACAGGGGGGAGAATTATATCAATTAGTGTGACAGGACCGCTTAGAGAAAGTGTGCAAGCTTTTTATGGCGTGTCTAAAGATAAAAAGACAGCGTTTATTGAAATGGCAGCAGCATCAGGATTACAGCACGTTCCAGTTGAAAAGCGAAACCCACTTATTACAACGACAAAAGGAACAGGAGAACTTATATTACATGCGCTAAATCAAGGGGCGGAGTACATAATTTTAGGACTTGGAGGAAGTGCTACAAATGATGGTGGGGCAGGCATGTTAGCAGCTTTAGGAGTAAGATTTATAAATGACAAGGGTGAAGTAATAGATCCATCTGGAGGTACGTTACATTCGATTGTTGCTATTGATTTTTCACAAATGGACCCACGCTTAAAGGGGGTAAAGATAGAAGCGGCATGTGATGTGGATAATCCATTAGTCGGAATGCAGGGAGCATCTTTCGTATTTGGGAGACAAAAGGGTGCGAATGTAGAGATGATGAAAGAGCTAGATGAGAATTTAAAACATTATGCGAATATCCTTAAAAGATATGTATCTTCTGATGTATCTGAAATACCTGGTGCAGGGGCAGCAGGAGGAATGGGAGCGGCTGTTATTTCAGTGCTAAAGGGAGACTTGCGAAGGGGTATTGAAATTGTATTGGATTATACAAATTTCGATAAACATATAGAAGATGCAGATCTCATTATAACTGGTGAAGGTAGAATAGATGAACAAACTGCATATGGGAAGGCTCCTGTTGGTGTTGCGGGGCGTGCGAAACGTTTTTCTGTGCCTGTAATTGCTATTGGAGGGTCTGTATCATCTGATTATTCAGCCGTGTACGAGAAAGGAATAGATGCGGTATTTAGTATTACAACGAGACCGATGACACTAGAAGAAGCATATAGAGTAGCAGAAGA
Organism: Bacillus sp. MYb78; assembly: GCF_002975115.1. Classification (NCBI taxonomy): domain Bacteria; kingdom Bacillati; phylum Bacillota; class Bacilli; order Caryophanales; family Bacillaceae; genus Bacillus; species Bacillus sp. MYb78. The sequence goes on along the minus strand of NZ_PCOB01000022.1, from coordinate 85,447 downwards.
AAATATTGAAATGACAACGAAGAATATTGCAACAGTATGGAAAATAGCGTCAGAAAAACACTTCTAAATGTAGGGGTGTTTTTTTATTATTATTTAATAATAGTGATTGTGATTGTTTCATTAAGTTAACTTTATACATAGAATAGTCTTGAAATTTGATTTTCAACGTGAATATAAGTGAATAATTTGTATATCCATACAGAAAAATGTCGAGTTGAGTCAGACTATATAAAAGATTTAAAATATTTAGTGAAGGCACAGAAGGGGGATACTATCTATGAAAAAAGAAATCTCAGTTATTGGAGTTCCAATGGATTTAGGGCAGATGCGTCGTGGCGTTGATATGGGACCGAGCGCAATCCGTTATGCAGGGGTAATTGAAAGAATTGAAGAAATTGGATATGACGTTAAAGATATGGGAGATATATGTATAGAGAGAGAAAAAGAGATAGATGAAAATACAAAATTAAGAAACCTTACACAAGTTGCAACTGTATGTAATGAATTAGCAAGTAAGGTGGATCATATTATAGAAGAAGGTCGTTTTCCACTTGTATTAGGTGGTGACCATAGTATTGCTATCGGTACATTAGCTGGTGTAGCAAAACATTATAAAAACTTAGGTGTTATTTGGTATGATGCACACGGTGATTTAAATACAGAGGAAACTTCACCATCTGGAAATATTCACGGTATGTCACTTGCAGCAAGTTTAGGGTATGGACATTCTTCACTTGTAGATTTATATGGAGCATATCCAAAGGTGAAAAAAGAGAATGTCGTAATTATCGGTGCGCGTGCATTGGATGAAGGAGAAAAAGATTTCATTCGCAATGAAGGTATTAAAGTGTTCTCAATGCATGAAATTGATCGTATGGGGATGACGGCTGTTATGGAAGAAACAATCGCATATTTATCTCATACTGATGGTGTACACTTATCATTAGATTTAGATGGTCTTGATCCTCATGATGCACCAGGTGTTGGGACGCCTGTAATTGGTGGTCTATCTTATCGTGAAAGCCACTTGGCGATGGAAATGTTAGCAGAAGCGGATATTATCACATCTGCTGAATTTGTTGAGGTAAATACGATTTTAGATGAGAGAAATAGAACGGCAACAACAGCAGTTGCTTTAATGGGTTCTTTATTCGGTGAAAAACTAAAATAAATGTAAGAAAAGCAACTGAGAAGTTGCTTTTTTTATTTGAAAATAGGCGTATAATAATGATTTATATTATACTGTAAGATAAAAATGTTTGACATCTTACCAATTTGAGCTAAAGGGGGTTGTTTGTAATTGTCGTTTGTTTCATGTATGGTATAATTAACTAGTTGTTGGAAATACATACAGATAGAGCATAAAACAATATTTCAATATATGGATAGAATTGCTCGTAAGTAGGAGGAAGGGATAGCATGCCTTTTGAAGATACGACCATTTTGAAATATCTTAGTACGGCATTAGATATTGCCATTGTATGGTTTATTATATATAAGCTGATTCTCATAATCCGAGGGACGAAAGCTGTTCAACTTTTAAAAGGGATTACAGTTATCATTGTCGTTAAGATGATTAGTATTTTCCTTGAATTGCATACGTTATCTTGGCTAACTGAACAAGTATTAACATGGGGATTTTTAGCCGTTATTATTATCTTTCAGCCAGAATTGCGAAGAGCACTTGAGCAGCTAGGGCGCGGGAGTTTATTTTCGCGTGTTGGACCGCATGAGGATGATGAACCTGAAATGGTTGCAACAGCGATAGCAAAAGCAACCGAATATATGGGGAAACGTAGAATAGGTGCATTAATTACTTTGTCAAAAGAGACCGGTATGGGTGATTATGTGGAAACGGGTATTCCGCTGAATGCAAACGTATCATCGGAATTACTTATTAATATTTTTATTCCAAATACACCTCTTCATGACGGAGCGGTAATTATGCAAGGAAGTACAATTAAAGCAGCAGCATGCTATCTTCCATTATCAGAAAGTCCGTTTATTTCTAAAGAATTAGGAACTAGACATCGTGCTGCAATGGGAGTTAGTGAAGTTACTGATAGTATTACAGTAGTTGTGTCTGAAGAAACTGGTCAAATTTCTTTAACGAAAAATGGTAAGTTGCATCGTGATTTGAAGACAGAACAGCTGAAGGATATGTTATTAGCTGAATTTAGTGGGAACGAAAAAACGACTTCTTCGTCTTTATGGAATTGGAGGAGAAAGCGTCATGGATAAGTTAATGGAGAATCATTGGTTTTTAAAAGGGATCTCATTACTATTGGCGTGTATGCTTTTTATGTCAGCGACGTTAACTGAGAAAAATACGACATCAGGTATATTACCTTTTGCAAATGATACGAAAGAAACATTAACTAATTATGAGATTAATCTTAAGTATGATGAGGAGAAATATATTGTAAGTGGTATTCCAGCAGAGGGCGTTAAGGTGAAGTTAGAAGGCCCAAAAGCATCAGTTGCTACAGCAAAAGCAAAAAAACAATTTGACATACCAATTGATTTGCGAGATAGTCCAAAAGGAACTTATGAGATTTCTTTAAAAACGAACGGGCTTCCAGACGATGTGAAAGGAACAGTTCAGCCATCAACAATTAAAGTTACTCTTCATGAAAAGGCGAGAAAATATGTTCATGTAGATTTGAAATTATCAAATGAGGATCAAATGCCAGCGGGGGCTACTCTCGAAAAATCAAGCATTAAACCGGATACTGTTGAGGTAGTTGGGACGAAAGAAGAAATTGAAAGCATTTCATCTGCCAAAGCGTATGTTGATTTAAAAGGTGTTAATAAAACTGTTACAAAAACGCCCGAAGTTACATTATACAATAAAGAAGGAAAACGTTTAAATGTAAGAACAAGTCCATCTAAAATTAGTGTAACGTTGAATGTGGCAACGCAAACTACAGCCAATAATACTGAAAAAACTGTTCCTGTAACGTATACGAAGAAGGGGAGTTTAGCAGAAGGATTGGCAGTTACAAATATCAGTGTCGAGCCGAGAGAAGTAACGATAGCTGGTCCAAAAGATATTTTGGATAATATACAATCGCTAGAGGGGGTCGAAGTAGATCTTAGTCAATTGACAGAGTCTACAACATTCGATGCCTCTGTTTTATTACCCAAGGGTGTAACCAGTGCAAAACCGAATCAAGTGAAGGTTTCGGTGGGAGTGCAAAAAACAAAACAAACGAAAACAAAAACGATTGATGGCATCCCAATCCAAAAAAATGGACTTTCTAAAGATGTTACGGCTCAGCTAATTTCGCCGCAAGATGGAAAGATAAGTGTTGATATTTCAGGAGAAGCAAGTATAGTAGATAAAATAACAGCTGCCCAAATAACAGCGGTAATTAATTTGCAAAATGTATCTTCAGGGACGAAAGATATTTCTATTCAAGTGAGTGGACCTGGTAATATTTCAATAGAGCCAAAACAAAAAAGTGCTAAAGTTACTATTGTAAAGAAAGAAAAACCAGATAAAGAAGTACAGGGCAACGGTCAACAACCGGATTCAAACACCAATCAAGAAAATCAAAATGAGAAGCCAAAAAATCCTGAATCCAATCAAGAAAAAGAAACGGAACAGGAAAATAATCAAAACCAAAATCAAGATAAAGATAAAGAAACTAGTCAAGAACCAACGGTAGATAACCATAATCAAAAAGAGCAAGAAAAAGGAGCGAATCATAATGGGTAAATATTTTGGTACAGATGGAGTACGTGGAGTTGCAAATAAGGAGTTAACACCTGAATTAGCTTTCAAAATTGGGCGTTTTGGTGGTTATGTATTAACAAAAGATACAGATCGTCCAAAAGTAATTATCGGTCGTGATACACGTGTATCTGGCCATATGTTAGAAGGAGCTTTAGTAGCAGGTCTATTATCAACTGGAGCAGAAGTAATGCGCCTTGGCGTTATTTCTACACCGGGCGTTGCTTATTTAACAAAAGCACTAGATGCACAAGCAGGTGTTATGATTTCTGCATCTCATAATCCAGTACAAGATAACGGTATTAAATTCTTTGGTTCAGACGGCTTTAAATTAACAGATGAGCAAGAAGCTGAGATTGAAGCTTTATTAGACAAAGAAGTTGATGAACTACCACGTCCGACAGGTACTAATCTTGGACAAGTGAGCGATTACTTTGAAGGTGGACAAAAATATTTACAGTACATTAAACAAACTGTTGAGGAAGATTTCTCTGGCCTACATATCGCTTTAGATTGTGCACATGGTGCAACTTCTTCTCTAGCTCCATACTTATTTGCAGACCTAGAAGCTGATATTTCAACAATGGGAACTTCTCCAAACGGTATGAATATTAACGAGGGTGTAGGATCTACACATCCAGAAGGCTTAGCTGAATTGGTAAAAGAAAAAGGTGCGGATATCGGACTTGCTTTTGATGGCGATGGCGACCGTTTAATTGCTGTAGACGAAAAAGGAAACATCGTTGACGGTGATCAAATTATGTTTATTTGTGCGAAGTACATGAAAGAAACTGGTCAATTAAAACATAATACAGTTGTTTCAACTGTTATGAGTAACTTAGGTTTCTACAAAGCACTTGAAGCAAACAATATTACAAGTGATAAAACAGCAGTTGGTGACCGCTATGTAATGGAAGAGATGAAACGCGGTGGTTACAACTTAGGTGGAGAACAATCAGGCCATATTATCTTACTTGATTACATTACAACTGGTGACGGAATGTTAAGTGCACTTCAACTTGTAAACATCATGAAAATGACGAAAAAACCATTATCTGAGCTTGCAGGAGAAATGACGAAATTCCCACAATTGCTAGTAAACGTTCGTGTAACAGATAAAAAATTAGCATTAGAAAATGAAAAAATTAAAGAAATTATTCGTGTTGTAGAGGAAGAAATGAACGGTGATGGCCGTATTCTTGTTCGTCCATCTGGAACAGAGCCACTTATTCGTGTAATGGCAGAAGCACCAACACAAGAAGTTTGTGATGCATATGTACATCGCATTGTAGAAGTTGTGAAAGCCGAAGTTGGCGCTGAGTAATTAGCTGAATTTATATGAAAAAGGAGCACAAAAAGTGCTCCTTTTTCATATGTTTTATAGACGATGAAAAAAATTTCATTGACGGTTTATCCATGTTTGTTATAAGATGGTCTTGTTCTTTTTCTCAAAGGAAATATTGTAAATTATAAAAGCGCCAGAACTACAAATAGTGTAGTTGACGAGGTGGGGTTTATCGAGATTTCGGCGGATGACTCCCGGTTGTTCATCACAACCGCAAACTTTTACTTAAATCATTAAGGTGACTTAGTGGACAAAGGTGAAAGTGTGATGAGAGAAGAGGAACGGATGAAAACTAGCTGTATAAGTATATACGGACTTAAACCCAATCGAGAGGAAGGTGAAAGCCGTTACAAGCTTACAGGGCTAGCAATATGTAATCCGTTTTTTTAGTATAAATAAAAATGGTATCGGACTATGTCGTTACATGTTCGCAGAGCAGTGTAAGCATTTGTAACGGCGACTAAACATGTGTGGAATCGTAGGATTTATTGGAGAGCAAGATGCAAAGGAAATTTTATTAAAAGGTTTAGAAAAGCTAGAATATCGTGGATATGATTCAGCAGGTATTGCAGTACAAGCAGAGAACGGTGTTGTTGTATACAAAGAAAAAGGCCGTATCGCAAAACTTCGTGAAATCGTAGATGAGAATGTAGCAGCAAGCGTAGGTATCGGACACACACGCTGGGCTACACACGGTGTTCCAAGTAAAGTAAACGCGCATCCGCATCAAAGTACATCAAAACGCTTTACACTAGTTCATAACGGTGTAATTGAAAACTATGAATTAGTGAAAAAGGAATATTTACAAGATGTAACGTTCGTAAGTGAAACAGATACAGAGATTATCGTACAGCTTATGGAACAACAAGTGAGCACAGGATTAAGTGTAGAAGAAGCGTTCCGTAATACGCTATCTCTTTTACATGGCTCTTATGCAATCGGATTACTTGATGCTGAAAATCCAAACATGATTTATGTTGCTAAAAACAAAAGCCCGCTATTAGTAGGTGTTGGTGACAACTTTAATGTTGTGGCGAGCGACGCTATGGCGATGTTACAAGTTACAGATCAATTTATTGAGTTAATGGATAAAGAAATCGTAATCGTAACGAAAGAAAGTATTACAATTAAAAACTTACAAGGTGAAACGATTGAACGTGCACCGTTTACAGCGGAATTAGATGCAAGTGATATTGAAAAAGGAACATACCCTCATTTCATGCTTAAAGAAATCGATGAGCAACCACTTGTAATCCGTAATATAATTCAAAAGTATCAAGATGAAAATGGCGAGATTGAATTAAATCAAGACATTCGCAATGCGATTTTAGATAGCGATCGTATTTACATCATTGCATGTGGAACGAGCTATCATGCAGGTCTTGTTGGAAAACAATTTATCGAGAAGTTTGCAAAAATGCCAGTTGAAGTGCATGTAGCAAGTGAATTCTCTTATAACATGCCATTATTAACAGAAAGACCATTCTTCATTTACATTTCACAAAGTGGTGAAACAGCTGATAGCCGTGCAGTACTTGTACAAACGAATGAAATGGGTCATAAAGCATTAACGATTACAAACGTACCTGGTTCTACGCTTTCTCGTGAAGCCGATTATACACTTCCGTTATATGCGGGACCAGAAATCGCAGTTGCATCAACGAAAGCTTACACAGCACAGCTTGCAGTACTTTCAATCTTAGCTGCGGACATTGCTAAAGCAAAAGGTGAAGTTCTTGATTTCGATTTAACACACGAATTAGGACTTGTAGCAAATGCAATGATAGAACTTTGTGATCAAAAAGAAGAAATGGATGCATTAGCAAAACAATTTTTAGCAACAACTCGTAACTGTTTCTTCATCGGACGTAGCGTAGACTTCTACGTAGGATTAGAAGGTGCGTTAAAGCTAAAAGAAATTTCTTACATCCAAGCAGAAGGATTTGCTGGAGGAGAATTAAAACACGGTACAATCGCCTTAATCGAAAACGGTACACCAGTTATCGCACTTGCTACACAAGAGCACGTAAACCTTGGAATTCGCGGCAACGTGAAAGAGGTAGTAGCACGCGGAGCTAACCCATGTATCATCTCAATGAAAGGCTTAGAAATGGAAGGAGACAGCTTCGTATTACCAGCTGTACACGAAGCACTAGCACCGCTAGTAGCAGTTATTCCATTACAACTTATCTCATACTACGCAGCACTTCACCGCGAGTGTGACGTTGATAAGCCACGTAACTTAGCTAAGTCTGTTACTGTTGAGTAGGAGATTGGTAGGTTAATAAATATAGTTGTAGCTTTAAAATAAATTTACAAATTTGTACCCCTTTAGATATTTTATCTAAAGGGGTGTTTTTGTGTCGAAAAATAACATCTAGAATTGGTAAGTGGATAGAACCCTATAGATTAAAGTTTTACTTTATCGAATCCACTTTTATTTATCTGAATTTTCCGTTATTATTTTAAGTATTCATGAACAATTTCTTTTATTACGACAAAATGAGACGAGAGATTTATGGACATTTCAGGGGGAATATTGATGAAAACGATTAAAAAAACATATCTAAGTATAGAAGAGATTATTTCATTACCAACCTTATCAAGTACAAACATAAGTGATGATGGTAAGAACGTAGCATTTGTAAAGAAGACGGCTGATTGGAAAGACAATACATATAGGAATCATGTATGGATATATGAAAAAGATAAGAAGCAGAGTTACCCATTATCAAATGGGGATATAGATAGTACACACCCATTATGGTCTCCAGATGCTAAGTGTATCGCATATCTTAGTCCAGTTGGTGATGGGAAAAATCAGATATTTGTTAAGTCGCTAGATGGTTATAGCGAGGTTCAAATTACTGATGAGAAGGAAGGAATTAGTACATTCAAATGGGATCCTGCTGGTAAAGGTTTTTATTATGTTGCACAGTCAAAAGAATGTGAGGAAATAAAGAAACGTAAGGAATTATATGGAGATTTCCATCATGTAAGTAAGGAACACCAGAATAATTGTTTATATTACATTAAAATAGAAAAGGTGATACAAAGTGATACAGATGAACACGAGAACAGAGTTGTTTATCGATTAACTGATGGTAAGGATTTTCATATCCATGAATTTGATATTTCAAATGATGGTAAAAAGGTTGTATTTATGGCGACACCAAGCTCAAATATGGCAGATTATATAAATGGAGATCTATACATACTCCATATTAAAGCTGGAGAGCTACAAAATCTGAATGTGGATAAATTGTTGGGAGGGAGTGTTTGCTTTTCTCCTGACGGCAGCAAAATTTGTTACCCAGCAAGCATAAGAGAGAGGGATTACTATAGAAACTATATACAAGATAGTACGTTAGAGATATATGATATTCATAATGGAGAGCTAATTCAACCTTTAACAGATTTCGATAGTACGGTTATGCCATTACAGTGGACAGCTAAAGGGATTTTAATTAGATGGCAGAATAAAACGAATTATCTTATTGGGTTGCTAGCTGAAGATGGAACTGTGGAAATATTAAGCGAAAAAGTAGATGGCTTTATAATGGATGCTTCTATAACAAAGGATGGAAAACATATATCCTATAATAAGGCTAGAACAAATGAAACTTTTGAAATCTATTTAGACGATAAAAAAATAACGGATGAAAATAGATTTTTTAAAGGAAAACTTAAAAGTAACAGGGAAATCATCTCATGGAAAAGTAGTGATGGTCTTGAAATAGAAGGGGTTATATCAACCCCAGTAGAGTTTGATATAAATAAAAAATATCCTTTATTAGTAGTAATTCACGGTGGTCCGGCTTGGGCATCCTTCCCGATATTTTCAGACTGTTTTAATGAGAAATATCCTATTGAACAGTTTATCGAAAAAGGCTTTATAGTTTTAGAACCAAACTATAGAGGAAGTTCAGGTTATGGTAATGAATTTTTAAAAGAAAATTATAGAAAACAAGGAATTGCTGACTACGATGATATTATATCTGGAGTGGATAAACTAGTTGATCAAGGGATTGTAGATAAAGATAAAGTAGGAGTTATGGGGTGGAGTAACGGAGGATATATATCCGCTTTCTGTTCTACGTTTAGTAGTAGATTTAAGGCGATTTCAGTGGGCGGTGGAATTACTAACTGGAGTAACCATTATGTAAATACAGATATATCTTACTTTATTAGAATGTATTTAGGAAATACTCCATGGAATGATCCAGAGATATATATGAAGACATCACCTATGACGTATATTAAATCAGCTTGTACGCCTACCTTAATTCAGCATGGAGAAAAGGATGCAAGAATTCCAATTACAAATGCATATGATCTATATCAAGGATTAATGGATATGGAAGTGGATACAGAATTAATTATATTTAAAGGAATGGCATATAGTCCTAATCAGCCGGGAATGAATGTAGCTATTATGAAGCAGAATTTGATGTGGTTTTCACACTATATTCTTGGAGAAAGTATGGAGGGTTTTAGAACTTTATAATGGATGTTTGTACAAGACATAAGGTTGAAACGGTCTTCATCTTGAGATGATTTATTATAAAATATATACTTAAACTACTATCCGTACACACATCAGGGAGGACTAATATGACAGGAAATAAAAATGACTTACTAGTAGAAAAACGTCAAGAGTTATTGAAAGTATTGCAAGCTCGTTTTGAGAAAAATATGAACCGCCATGAAGGTCTTGAATGGGCTAAGGTTGAAGCTAAGATAGAAGCTAATGCTGAAAAATTGTGGTCACTTAACGAAATGGAAGTAACTGGCGGTGAGCCGGATGTTGTCGGTTATGATGAAGAAAAGGACGAATATACTTTCTATGATTGTTCAAAGGAGAGTCCTAAAGGCCGCAGAAGTCTTTGTTATGATCTTGAAGCGTTAGAATCAAGAAAAAAACATAAACCAGAAAATAACGTTATTGATGTTGCAAATGCTATGGGCATTGAACTATTAACGGAAGAACAATATCGGGAATTGCAACAACTTGGCGATTTTGACATAAAATCATCAAGTTGGGTACAAACACCTTCAGATATTCGAGAACTCGGTGGTGCTCTATTTTGTGATTATCGCTTCGGACATGTTTTCGTGTACCACAATGGAGCAGACTCTTACTATGCTGCCAGAGGTTTTCGTGGCTCGTTAAAAGTTTAAATTAGGATAAATAAGAAAAAGAGCCTATACTCAGGCTCTTTTTCTTATTTATATTTTAAAAGTAAACTGTTACTACGCAGTTTTACTTAATTTATATGTTCCGTGGTTATTTTTACGGAAAAGTTTAGGGAAAACATAGCCATCTAATCCAATACGTCCAGCGTTATGACCTGCAACTAAAATGAACATAGTCAAAATAAGTAGGTTTGGGTTTACACTAACAGTTCCGCTTAACAAAAATGAAAGATTCATTATGATTCCGAAAAATGCAGCTGTTTTTGTTAATCCGCCTAAAATTAAACCTAGACCTACTAAAATTTCTCCCCATTGAACTAAAAAGCTAAATAGGTCTGCGTTTGGAAGAACAAAGTGTTGAAGGAAATCTGCCCACCAACTTTGTACTGCAGGGTGGTCACCTGATGATTGAGCAATAGCACCCTTTAGAAAACCACTTGCGTCAAAAGATTGTCCGAAGACTTTGCCTATCCCAGCAGCGAGCCATGTATACCCTATGTAAAGCCGTAAAAGTAATAATATGAAAGTAGCACGTTTATCAGTTCTTAAAAAATTGATAATCATTGAAATCCCTCCAATATTGTATTTACAAGTTTATTATATATCCATTGTGAAAAGATTCACAATGGATAAAGTGTGAACAAAAATGGTGTTTTTATAAAATGAAAAAGGCATATAACAATCATATGTTATATGCCTTTCTATTATATGTTTAGTAATCTATTTAGGTAATGTAAATTTAACTTTTTTACCTTGTGAAATATCTTTAGCTTCTTTATTTCTCATAGGTCCTAACTCAATCTCAAAGCTTTTGTCTTTCCAAATCTTTTCATACTGCTCTTGATCTAAAATATATACTTGTAGTAACTCTCCAGATGTTCCAGTTTTAACTGCAGCGTTATAGTCGTAATTTAGTAGCATACCTTCATTAATCGTATATTGTGTACCATCATTCACTCTCAATGTAGAGCTTATAGGAGACAGTGAAACGTCTTGAGCATCTTTGTTATCAAGCTTGAATTTTACTGTTAACAGAACAAGACCGTTTTTAAAATTTGCAAAGCGTGGAGCTTCGACAGAATTTGGTGTGAATTGAGTGAATTGGTATCCGTCTAATGTAACATTAACAGCGCCTAATTCTTGGCTGTTATTAATACTTGATTTCTCTTTTAACATTTTTTTATCGCCCATGTTATTAGCTGTAGCTTTATCTTGGTAGAAAGTATTATCTGTTGCAACTTTTTCAGCACCCTGTTTGTTTAAACTTAATGAAAAGCTTCCAGGATTTCCGATTGGAGCATCAAATTTTCCTTTATTAGCTTGTGCAGTTGGGACTGTGACTGAGACTGTTGAGAGACTTGAAATTTTCGCTAGATCATCTTTTCCGAATGGATAAGCGATATAACCAGAAATAGTTTCTCCTGCTTTTACTAAGTAATCATTCGTTGGAGCAAGTTTAGTTGGGAGCTGATCTTCTTTTGGAATTAAATCTTTATAGTTACTATATGCTTTCTGAGCGCCAGTAAATGACATGTCCAATGCTGGCATATAATAAATATCTTTAGCTGAACTATTTTTTACGCTGTAGTTCACAAGAATAACTCCGCCTTCTGTTTGACGATTAAACGGAATATCGAAGTTTGTATGGAATCCATTTAATTCAACTAATGTGTAACTATTCATTGAAACTGAAACATCTTCAGCTTTATAGACTTGTGGTTCTTTATTTTCAAAAAGAACTTTTGTTTTACCACCTGTTTCTTTTTCCATATAGGAAATCAGCTTAGAGTAGTCGCTTGATCCAGTAGCTGTATTTTCAGGCTTTTTATCTTCAGTTTTTTTATCTTCGGATTTTTTTTCAGTAGGTTTACTTTCTTTCGTTGTATCTGTTTTTTCCGTTTTGCTTTCTTTTGTTGCATTCTCTTTTTGTTCTTTATTTGTCGTATCGCTTTGACCACAGCCGGTTATTACAAAAGCTGCTACGATTACTGCAGAAAATAAAGAAAGTAATTTTTTTGACATGTTTCTTCCCCCTATTTGTTTAAAACTAAATTCTCACATTAGCCCCACATTTTATTATAAGAAGGTTAGTCAATATTTACCAGTATTTTTCTGATTATTTCCATTATTCATTATATTATAATATAATAAATTCAATAGAAGTTTGGAATGGAATATTGGTTTTTATTTTTTTATCATTTGAAATAGTACATCATATTGGTATGATAGAAACAGAGATATATGGAAAGGAGACAAGGACTCGATATGTGGATGAACTTGTAATGATTAGAAATTGGATAGATGAATTTTTCTCTCATAAGTGAGGGTTTATTTAGCTATTTGTAAATCATGCAAGGACTGCATAGTTGGCTTGTACATCCCTTTTGTAAGGACAGAGGTCTAGGTGGGGAAATTTATATCTCTTATATAAAGTATGCGTCCTTTAAACTTGGAGGAGTATATGATGAACCAATTAAAAAATAAAGTAGCAGTTGTTACAGGCGTAAGTCGTCTAGACGGTATAGGAGCAGCGATTTGTAAAGAATTAGCTGCGGCAGGATACGATATATTTTTTACGTATTGGACGGATTATGATAAAGAGATGCCTTGGGGCGTTGATAAAAATGAACAAATACAATTAAAAGAAGAGCTATTACAAAAAGGTGTTAGAGTATTGAGCATGGAGTTAGATTTAACTCGGAATGATGCACCGAAAGAGCTTTTAAATAAAGTTACTGAACAATTAGGGTACCCTCATATATTAATTAATAATGCAGCATATTCTACGAATAATGATTTCTCTACGTTGACTGCTGAAGAATTAGATAAGCATTATATGGTGAATATTCGTGCGACTACATTGCTCAGTAGTCAATTTGCCCGAGGATTTGATAAGAAATCTGGTGGTAGAATTGTTAATATTACTTCGGGGCAATTTCAAGGTCCTATGGCAGGAGAACTAGCTTATGCGACAACGAAGGGAGCTATTGATGCTCTTACTAGTACGTTGTCAGCAGAGGTAGCTCATTTAGGAATAACAGTGAATGCAATTAATCCAGGACCAACCGATACAGGATGGATGAATGAAGAGATAAAACAAGGGTTAAAGCTGATGTTTCCTTTTGGCAGAATTGGTGAGCCAAAGGATGCAGCTAGACTCATTAAATTTTTAGTAAGTGAAGAAGCTGAGTGGATTACGGGGCAAGTTATTCATTCAGAAGGTGGATTTAAAAGATAAAAAGAAGGCATCTCACTCCAGTGAGATGCCTTCTTTTTTAATCTTTCTTCAGTCTTCTTGCAACACTATTCCCTAAAGACTGTAATCCTTGAACGAGGATAATTAGAATAAAGACGGTTGCATACATTACTTCAGGTTCATAGCGTAAATGTCCGAAGCGATATGCTAAGTCCCCTAGCCCGCCAGCACCTACAAGACCAGCCATTGCTGTTGCGCCGATTAAGCCAATCGTTGCAATTGTTAATCCCAGTACAAGGGAGGGACGAGCTTCTTTCACCATAACGTGCCAAATGATTTTTATAGTAGAAACACCCATCGCTTGGTAGGCTTCAATGACACCGCGATCTACTTCTAGTAAAGCTGTCTCCATTAAACGTGCGATATAAGGAGCTGTGAAGACGACAAGAGGTACGATAACACCTTGTACGCCAATGGATGTTCCCATTAGAAACTTTGTAAAAGGTAAGATGAAGAATAATAGAATGATAAATGGAAGAGAGCGAATGATATTAATAATTGTATTAAGAATAGGATAGATGATTTTATTTTCACGCTGCCCACCAGGTCTCGTTAAAACAAGTGTGACGCCAAGTGGCAGTGCAATAAGGATTGAGATGAGTAATGAAATAGATGTCATTTGAAAGGTTTGAATTGTGGCTTCCCATATGACTTTACCCCATTCATCCAAAAAGGACTTGTTTCCCATAATCTGTTCTACCTCCTTCTACAATGATTCCTTGCTCTTGTAAAAATGATAAAGCACGGTGGATTTCATTTTGTTCTCCTTGCATATGAACGACTAGTTTCCCATATGCTTCATGTTTTAACTGCGTAATATTACCGGATAAAATATTCGGATACACTTGGAAACGTTTTGTGGCAACAGCTAAGGCAGGTTCACCTGAAGTAGTACCAATAAATGAAAGTGTTACAATTTCTCCAGTATTCTGTAGTTCTTTCTGTACCTCTTCTGGAATTTTAGCTGCAAAGGCGCTATTTACAAATTTCTTCGTTGTTACATGTTGTGGGTTTGTGAAAATATCTTTCACAGTCCCGCTTTCGACTACAGATCCATGTTCCATAACGGCAACGCGATCGCATATACGTTGGATAACGTTCATTTCGTGTGTAATGAGTAAAATCGTAATTCCAATTTCTTTGTTAATCTTTAATAACAAATCAAGAATAGAATCAGTTGTTTCTGGATCTAAAGCGCTCGTTGCTTCGTCACTTAATAACACTTCAGGCTCATGTGATAGTGCACGTGCAATTGCAACGCGCTGTTTTTGACCGCCAGAAAGTTCACTTGGATAAGCATCTTTTCGATTGAAAAGATCGACAATGCGTAAATATTTTTCTACCCTTTTTTTAATTTCCACTTTTGGAATACCAGCAAGGCGTAAAGGTAATGCAATGTTTTCATAGATGGTAACAGTTTTAAGTAAATTGAATCCTTGAAAGATCATTCCGATTTTTTGTCTCGCTTTTGCTAGTTCTTTTGTCGATAACGTTGTTAAGTCTTGTTCGTTTACAATGATATTTCCTGTCGTTGGTTTTTCTAATAAATTTACACATCGAATCAATGTACTTTTACCAGCGCCACTATACCCAATGATTCCAAATACCTCGCCTTTTTCTACTTTAAGGGAAGTAGACTTAAGAGCCTCAACATACCCTTTTTTTGTTGTAAATACTTTGGATATGTTTTTTAATTCAATCATTATCGTCAGCTCCTACCAAGATGGTAAAACTGAACCATCAAATTTTTTCTCGATAAACTCTTTTACTTCTTTAGATTGATAAGCTTTCTTTAATTTATTTACAACGGCATCATCTTTATTTTCAGTACGAACAACAACCCAGTTCACATATGGTGAATCTTTTCCTTCGCGGAAAATAGAATCTTTCGCCGGACTTAATTTTGCACCTAATGCAAAGTTTGTGTTAATTGCAGCTGCTTTCACTTCACTTAGTTGCGTTGGTAATTGAGATGCCTCTAATTCGACAATCTTTAATTTTTTTGGATTTTCAATTACATCTTTTGCAGTCGCTTTTTCTGTAGCCTTTGGATCAACTTTTAAAACCCCTGCTTTTTCAAATAATTTTAAAGCTCGAAGTTCATTCGTTGGGTCATTTGGTACAGCAATTGCATCGCCGTCTTTTAAGTCTTTTACATCTTTTATATCTTTAGAATATACGCCCATAGGGAATGTTACTGTTGAAAATACTTCAGCTAATTTCATATTGCGTTCAGCTTTAAATACATCTAAATACGATTTCGTTTGGTAGCTATTTACATCAAGGCTTTTTTCATCTAAAGATACGTTTGGCGCTACATAATCATTAAATACTTTTATGTCAATTTCCAGACCATCTTTTGCTGCAACCTCTTTTACCTTTTCAAAAATTTGTTCATGTGGTCCACCTGTTACACCGACAGTAATCTTTTTCTCGTCTAATGCTTTTACCTCTTTATCTGAACTCGCGCTACATGCGCCTAATAATAATACTGCTCCGCTTACAATGCTTAATAATACCTTTTTCATCTATAAATCCCCCTTCATATACGTTCCAAAATAAAAAGCACCTCCCAAAAATAAGAGAGGTGCCGAATAGACGAAATAGATTCCTCTCTTATCTTCCAAAACGAAAACTCGTTTTGCAGGAATTAGCACCTTAGCTTATACGTCATAAGCTCGGTTGCCGGGCATCATCGGGCCAGTCCCTCCGCCACTCTTGATAAGAGTATGTGTATGTAGTTTTGAATATGGTACTAATAGTAAATCGTACAAAAAGAATTGTCAATGATATTTTCAGAATATATTTTATTTTAAGGTAATCGAAATATTTCCTTTCTTATGGCCCATTTCTACATACGTATGGGCTTCTACAACTTCTTCTAATCGGTAAGTTCTATCAATGACAGGTTTTAGCTTTTCTGTTTCAGCTAGTTGTTTTAGTAGGTTCATATCTTCTTTACTGACCTTTGCCATCATTCCGTTCACAGATACATATTTTCCATTAGGCATTAATGCATCTGTACAAAGAGACTTATTATATTTTCCAACTGCGTCAAATATAATATCGTAGTGATCGCCCCGCTTAGTAAAATCTTCTTTCATATAATCAATTACGTTGTCTGCACCTAAAGCTGTTACTAAATCGAAATTCGAACTACTACAAATGGCTGTGACAGTCGCCCCGAAGTATTTAGCAAGTTGTACGGCAGCTGTCCCTACTGACCCAGAGGCGCCGTATATAAGTACTTGTTGCCCTTTTTTTATCTGTCCTTTTCTAAGGAAGTGCAATGCTGAAGTTCCGCCAAAAGGAATAACGGCAGCTTCTTCATAGGTCACATTGGTAGGTTTTAATGCTATTAATCCACTTTCATGCACGCATGTGTATTCGGCATAACCACCAAGATTTAGTTCTGTTAATGCAAAAACTGGATCACCTTTTTTAAATTGTGTTACATCTGATCCAATGTCTTCGATTTCACCGGACAACTCTACGCCAAGTATAGGTTTTCTCGGTTTTCTGAAACCTAATATGATCCGCATAGGAATCCAAAATAAGAGGGGGCTATTAAAGCCACGTATTCTACAATCTCCAGTCGATACACTTGTTGCGTGAATTTTAACTAATACTTCATTTTTTTTAGGTTTAGGCTTTTCTACATTTTGAAGCTGGAGAACATTAGGTGGTCCATACTTTGTGCAAATAATCGCTTTCATAATGACCTCCTGAAATGAGTTGTTATTATTTACATCATATTTAAACTTTTTCTCAAACATGTTGTTATATAGGAAATAAATTTAAAGATAAATATTACGAATTATATAGATTTAATAGGAAAAGAGATGATATTATTTTGGGGAAGGAGGGGACGTTATGAAAAAACTTATTTTAATTTCAAGTTTAGTACTTGCAGTCGGTCTAGGAGTAGGGTGTAGTAATGAGAAAACAAAAAAGACTGATGAACCGAAAAAAGAAGCTGTGCAGAAAGAAAAGGAATTAACAGCGAAGGATGTTTTCAATAAAGCGAATGAAGCTTTTAAAAACGAAGAAAATGTAACGATGACATATGATGTGGGAATAAAGGCTGAAGGAACAGAGATGAATGTAATAAAGGCCAAAATGCAACTAGAGCCGAAGAAAAAAAATTCTCGTTCTGAAATGAATGTTTCTGGTACAGAGGTTGTTGTTTATGATGTGGGTGGCAAAATTGCTGGTCAGTTGAAAAATCCTAATACGGGTGAAGTTATGTCTGTACCAGAGGAACAATTAAATGCTAACGGAATGAACGCGACTCAAGGAATGGTAGATAATTTAGAGATTCCATCGGAAATTTTAAATAAAGTGAAGATGGAGAAAAGTGGAGATAATTATAAGCTGAAGTTTGCATTAAAAGGGCAAGAGACAGAGAGTATGCTAGCTAGTATGGATGAAAAGCAGAAAAAAATGCTACAAGGCCAAAATGCAAAGATAGAAGAAATAGATGGGGAATATATTATTACAAAAGATTTTAAATATGAATCAGCAAAGATAGATATGGTTATGAGTAGCAATGGTGAGGATAAAGCGCACATTATTACGGATGCGAAGTTTACATCGTATGATAAATTTGATCCAATACAATTGCCAGCAGCAAAGTAATCACTGTCAAGAGAGGTACCTGAAAGAACGGGTATCTCTTTTTGTTGCTAATAAGGAGAGTGTCCTTTGAAAAAAAGAAAGATAGTAGTGGTCATTGTCGCATATACGGTTTTGCTTGCAACGTCTGTACATACGTATAAAAAACAAATTGATCATCCTATTATGAGTGATGTAGGTAAATTGCTTCCGACAAAAATAAAACGTGTTGAAAGTGCTACGGAAGAGCACTCGTTAATAAAATTAGTGCGAGATGCAAAAGTTTCAGGAGAGAAAATTTCCATTGCAGGCATGCAACATAGCCAAGGAGGACAGACATATTATCCGAATGGCACGATGCTTGATATGAAAGGATATAATAAAATATTAGAATTCGATCCAGAGAAGAAGCGTATTACAGTTCAAAGTGGTGTCACGTGGAATGATATTCAGAAGAAAATAAATCCATATGGCCTTGCGGTACAGGTCATGCAGTCTCAAAATATTTTTACTGTTGGTGGTTCATTAAGTGTAAATGTACATGGGCGTGATATTCGTCATGAGGCACTAATTGATACAGTAGAGTCATTCAGATTGTTAATGGCAGATGGCACGGTACGTAATGTAAGTAGAGAAGAAAATGCAGAGTTATTTCCATATGTCATTGGTGGTTACGGTTTATTTGGAGTTATTTTAGATGTGACGCTGAAGTTAACAGAAGATGAATTATATGAAATGCACACGAGAATGATAGATTATAAAGAATACGCATCTTATTTCAAAGAGAAAGTGAAAAGAGATGAGAATGTTCGTATGCACTTAGCGCGTATTTCTGTTGCTCCAAATTCATTTTTAAAAGAGATGTATGTGACGGATTATACTTTGGCACAAAATCAAAATATGAGAGAAGAGTACAGTGAATTAAAGGAAGAAAATATTATAGCTGCACCTAAATTTTTACTTGGGTTATCACGTTATAGTGATTGGGGAAAGAATACATTTTGGGATATACAAAGAGGTTATTTTGAACGTACAGATGGAAAGTATGAGACGCGTAATAATGTTATGAGATCAGATAGTGCTTTTATGGAATATGAAAATCCAAATAGGACCGAAGTGTTACAAGAATACTTTGTGCCTATAGATGCTTTCACGAAGTATATAGATGATTTACGTAACGCATTAAATGAAGAAGAGTTTAATTTACTCAACATTACGATTCGTTACGTGGAAAAGAATGAAAATGCAGTTTTGTCCTATGCGAAAGATGATATGTTTGCGCTGGTTCTTTTGATTAACCAGGGACGCTCAGAGAGTGAGATAAAGAAAACAGAGGATGTCATTCGGAAGATGATTGATGTTACTTTAAAGCATAACGGTAGTTACTATTTGCCGTACTATTCTTATCCAACGAAAGAGCAGTTAAAAAGGGCATATCCTCATATTGAAGAATTTCTCAAGAAAAAGAAGGAAGTAGATTCAGAAGAGAGATTTGTTAATTTATTTTATAGGGAGTATACGAAATGACATATAGAAGATTTGTGGCTTCGCAAAGTATTATCATGATGGCAGGAAGTATGGTATTTCCTTTTTATATATTATTACTTCGAAACGTTGGAAATAGCTTCTCGCAATTTGGCTGGGCGTATGGCTTATTTGCTTTAACATCAGCACTTGTATATCCACTAGTGGGAAAGGTATCTGATCAAGTAGGTGATAAAAAATTATTAATCATATACGCTTGGTCCATGGCAATCTTAATGCTTTGCTTTCCGATTGCCACGGAAGTATGGCATGTGTATATTCTTCAAATTGTAATGGGAGTTTTAGGTGCTGTGCAGCGTAATACTGAGAAGACTTCATTAGCACGAAAGGTTGCGCAGGAAAAGGCTGGTTATGAGATTGGAAAATACCATGTGTGGACATCCATTGGCGGAGCAGTAGCGGTTATTGCCACGGGATATTTAGTAGATTTCTTTACGATTGGTACAATTTTTTATATTGCATCTATTCTATATGTAGTGAGCGGGATTGTATTAAGTAGTAAAAAAATATAACTATTCCTATTTTCACCTTAATACCCTTTATTTGTTATACTAAAAGGGAATACAAAAGAAAAGGGGACAGTGCCTTTGATGAAATTTGTAGTTTTAGCTATTCTTACTTTGTTTTTGATTCCATGGACAAGAAGTAGTAGTAAGCTTCGAGCAGTGGATAAGAAGGGAGATAAGAAGGTTGTAAAGGGTAAGAAATCATCTATTTTAGTTATTCCTGTTTTATTTTGGATAGGTATTGCAATCTATGAATACTTTTGGCTAATTGATGATCGAGTAGACTCGATTCTTACTCATTATTCTGTTGCAGTAGCAATTTTAATTGGGCTTGTTTTATTTTCACAAGATCAAATAGGGAAATTAGAAGGTACATTAAAAGGACTTCTAATGTTTATTTTACTCGCAAGTTACGGCTACTTTGGATATTTGCACGATATAGTAATCTCGCAAAAGAAATATGATTCTGTTGTTAAGATAGAGAAAGATATTTCAGAGCCATTTACTGAAAATGACCAGCCGTTTACAGTGCCGCCAAAGACAGCGGAGAATAAGATGAAAAAAGTATTTGGTGATATTCCGAAAGTAGCTTATTTTGAGCTAGGAGAATTAACGCCACAAATGGTAAACGGCGAAGCTTTATATGTAGCGCCGATTGAAGTTTCAGGATTTTTTAAAGCGCGTAAAGCTGAGATAATTCCAGGGTATGTAACGATGTCAGGTACGAATCCTGATGCGGAAGCGAAACTGCACCTCGGTTATAAAATGAAATATGTGCCAAGCATGTTTTTTGGTAATAATTTAGAGCGTGTGGTAAGGCAAGCAGAACCAAATTTAATCTTTAAAGGAAAACCTAAATTTGAGGTTGATGATAAAGGAAAACCATATTATACAATGACGTATGGTGAATTTATTTCAGGAAGATCTGGATTTGAGGTAGAAGGTGTTGTCGTAGTAGATGCACAAACAGGAGAAGTGAAAAGATATGATAAAGGAAAGGCACCTAAATTTGTTGATGGTGTATTAAATCATGAGACTGCATCTACGTTAAATACGTACTTTGGCAAATATATTCACGGATTTTGGAATACGAAATTCTCACAAACAGATATGAAAATTCCGACTGAGTGGGGAACGAAAGAAGGCGTGACCCCGATCTTTGGTAAAGATGGAACACTGTATTATTTTACAGACTTTACTTCTCCAAAAGAAGGAGTAGATTCAGCCCTAGGCTATTCATTAGTAGATGCACGCACAGGCAAGCTATATTACTATAATGGAAAAGAAGTGAAGGGGATTATGGATGGTTCAGCAGCTACAGAAGTAGTGGATAATTCCTTTAAGAGAGAGAAATGGCATGGGACAATGCCTGTCATTTATAACGTATACGGAAAACCAGCTTGGATTATTCCGGTTGTTGATGACGGAGGCCTAGTACGTGCACATACAGTTGTATATGCTGCTAATGCAAAAATATTTGCGACAGGTTCGACGCAGAAAGAAGCGCTTGAGAATTATAAAAACGTAATGAGCGGTAATGGTGATACCTTTAGACCAACCTCAACAGGAAAAGAAGCGCAAAAAGAAGGTATTGTACAACGTGTATATAAAGAGAAATCAGGTGAAAATACAATCGTGTACGTACTTTTAGAGAATGAACAAAAGGTATTTATGATACCAGTGAAGAAATTCCCGTATGCTATGTTTACAGAAGTAGGAGACCCAATTCAAATTACATATTTAGATACAGGAGAGACGATGGCCTCGGTATCTAAATTTGCGAATAGCAATGTGAAAAAGTAAAGCGATAGAATTTCTATCGCTTTTTTTACATTATGAAAGAGGAAAATGCGCTGTACTTGACGTATGTTTATGATGTAACTATAATTGTTACGATTCAGTTTGTATAGGAAAGGGTGAATTGAAAAAGTGAATGAAGTTAATCACGAAATATATAAACCTGTAAAGGCAAACAGGTTATGGATGATTCTTGTATTAGGAACACTTACGGCGATTGGGCCATTATCTATTGATATGTATTTGCCTTCATTACCGAAGTTAACGGATGACTTGCAAACAGGTGCATCCCTCGCGCAGCTTACATTAACAGCTTGTTTGCTTGGGCTGTCAGTAGGACAATTATTTGTTGGCTCAATTAGTGATATTTACGGAAGACGCAAACCTCTTATTATTGCTCTTATTATTTATGTTGCTTCTTCTTTACTTTGTGCTGTTGCGCCATCTATTTGGACATTAGTGTTATTGCGCTTCCTACAAGGAGCTTCAGGATCAGCCGGGATTGTTATATCACGTGCGATGGTACGTGATATGTATTCAGGTTCTGAAATGACGAAGTTTTTCTCACTGCTTATGTTAGTAAACGGAGCAGCACCTATTTTGGCACCGATTATTGGGGGGCAATTATTACAGTTTACAACGTGGCGCGGTGTTTTCATCGTTCTTGGAGCAATTAGCGTATTCATGTTAATCTCAGCTATTTTTGTATTACGTGAAACATTACCTCCTGAAGAAAGAGAAACAGGTGGTTTGTCAGGGACTTTGGCGACGTACGGAAAATTGTTAAAGGACCGTCTGTTTATGGGATATGCATTGTCACAAGGATTAGTAACAGCGGCAATGTTTGCATACATTTCGGGCTCACCATTTGTGTTGCAGAACATATACGGAGCATCACCACAGCAATTTAGTTTATTCTTTGCGATTAACGGCATCGGTATTATTATTGCTAGTCAGGTAACGGGTCGTTTAGCGGGGAAAGTGAATGAGAAGACATTATTTGTTGCTGGTATTATTATCGCAGCTGTTGGTGGCCTATCTTTACTACTGACAATCGTACTAGGAATAGGTTTAATCGGTGTTTTATGTTCGTTATTCCTTGTTGTATCAAGTGTCGGGGTTGTATCAACAACTGGGTTCTCATTAGCGATGAGAAATCAGAAGCAAGCTGCAGGAACAGCGTCAGCTTTATTAGGCTTATTACAGTTCATTTCAGGAGCGCTTGTCGCTCCGCTAGTAGGTATTGGTGGGAGTAATACAGCGTTACCGATGGGTGTTGTTATTGCGCTTTGTGAAGTAGGAGCAGTATTATGTTATCTATTTATGGCCAGAAGAAGTGAGAAGCAGTTTGAACTGCAACAAAGACAAAATTTAGAGGCTTAACAAAAAAGAACTGATTCAAAGGGAATGTTTGAATCAGTTCTTTTTTTCATTTCTTTGAAATACCTCATACATATTATTCATGATCGTATCATATAAAACAGCAAGTTTATCCCACACCCAGCGATTACTATCGACTTCTTTTTCCCCACAGTCGATAATATCGGTATGGTCAGTAATTTTATACGCTTTTTTAACGATAATAGGAGCAATCTTCGGTATACGTGGGATTTCCTTTAAGGTATCTGCAAAGTTTCCAATGTAGACATGACCGATGATTTCGATTGTTAATGATTTATCCGATATATTTAGCACGGTATGAAATTGATTTGTATGTTGTTGTTTTAAATATTGAGCTAACTTAAATGGAGCATGCTTCTTCTTTAATACGCGGCGAAGGCTCTCTGTATTTTCGATATGAAGTGATTTTTCGCGAATAAGGACACGAATATCTTCTCCCATAAAAGGCATTGTGTTGTACATAGATGATTCTCCTTAAAACCTTACATATGTTTGTGTTATGCATATGTAAGTCTAGCATGGTTTGTTCTTTATGTGTGCTTACAGTTTTGTAAGGTGATGTAGTAAAGCATTGCAAAAGTTATTTGTATAAAGTGACGATACTGTGACAAACATGTTGGTATATATATTACGATGTCGTCTTAAGTGTAAAAAGTAGGGTGTTCTCGGTATAATAACAAGTGGAGATAAAAGAAACTATAATGAGTAATAGCTGTAGATAAAAGGAGAAGAAGAGATGAAGAAGGTTTTGGGTATTGCTGTAATGGGAAGTATGATCCTTCTAGCAGGATGTAATGGAAATAAAGATACGAAAGAACCGAAAGAAAAGGTAGAGCAATCTACTGAACAAACAGAAGAGATGAAAGAATACCTTGCAGTACATGAAAAATACGATATAAAAATGAATAAAGAAATTAATAAAGCACTGCAGTTATTTGAAGTGGCAAAAGAAAAGGGCGGTAAGGAAATAACGAATGCTACATATAAAGAAGACGTGCAAAAGGTAACAACGAGCATGTTAGAAGATATTGATCATATACGTAAAGAAATTCGTGTTCCGAAGTCGAAAGAGCAAGAACATGAGGTATATGTTGGTTTCTTGAATGAATCAGAACAAGCGATGAAAAAATTACAGAAGTTAGCTAAAGAAGAAGATTCATCGTTGATTCGTGATATAGAAATTAACTTTGCAACAGCATCGACATACTATAAACGTTTTCAAGCAGAAACGAAAAAATAACCTTGCCTGTGCAAGGTTATTTTTTCTTCTTGCCATCTCCGTCTTCATCCTCAGATACTAATATTTTCTGTTCTTCGTGAAATTCGGAAATAGTTTGCCCGGTAATATTATCGAAAGGAGTATAAAAAGAAGTAATACGTTTCTTTTTAATAAAGAGTTTATAGGAGCCGATCATGACAAGTATAACGATTGTTAAGGGTAATCCTATAGTAGCAAGAAGTAAGGGGTCCATCTTATAACTCCTTTAACATCATTTCTTTTTATTATAAGCCGAAAACTGTAATTTCGATAAATGAATTAAAAACTGATTTTTCTAAATTTATCCAATTTGATTGACTTTTCAATTTTTCAGAATTATAATTCGAAATATACAATTTGAACCAAATAATAATATAGCAATTTACTTATCCAGAGAGGTAGAGGGACTGGCCCTATGACACCTCAGCAGCGGGTTCTGTAATAGGAACACCGTGCTAATTCCAGCAAGCAAGTCTTGAAAGATAAGTGATGGGCCTTTGTTTGTTAAGCCTTGATCTTATTTTTTAAGATCAAGGCTTTTTGTATTCTAAAAAGAGAAAAGTGAGTAATGGAAAAAGTACATTCATAAAACAAAGTAAATTCATGTGTTTAGGGGGTTATTGAAGTGTATGTAATTAAAAAATTATCGGTTATGGTGTTCACACTATGGGTTATTACGACAGTGACATTTCTAATTATGCATATTATTCCGGGAGATCCATTTTCATCAGATGCAAAAATCTTTCCTGAAGAAGTGATCCAAAACATGAGAGCGAAGTATCACCTTGATGAACCGTTATGGAATCAATATGTTGCTTATTTAGACGGTGTAGTTCATTTTGATTTTGGTGAATCTGTTCAATCAACCGGGCAAGGTGTATCAGAAATTATAACAACTGGCTTTGGTCCATCAGCAATTATTGGTCTACAAGCACTTGTTATTTCATTGTTAGTAGGAATTGCGGCAGGGACATTTGCTGCTCTATATCATGGGAGAGTAATTGACTATAGTGTGAGTTTGCTCGCAATTTTAGGTATTTCTATTCCAAGTTTTATTTTAGCACCACTATTTATACAAGTATTCGCTATCCAATTTGAGTTTTTACCAGTAGCCTCTTGGGGAACATTCGAACATACGGTATTGCCATCCTTTGCATTAGCGTTAGGGCCAATCGCAGTTATTACAAGGTTTGTTCGTTCTAATATGATCGAAGTACTGCAGAGTGATTATATTAAGCTAGCAAGAGCAAAAGGTATACCAATTAAGAAGATTATTATAAGACACGCTCTTCGAAATGCGATTGTTCCAGTACTTACATTTGTTGGACCGTTAATGGCTGGACTCTTAACAGGGACTTTCGTTATTGAAAAAATCTTTTCAATTCCTGGCCTAGGAAAATATTTTGTAGATAGTATTTTTAACCGAGACTATCCGGTGATTATGGGAACAACGATTTTCTATAGTGCATTATTAATTGCTTGTATTTTCATTACAGATATTATTCATCGCATTGTTGATCCGCGTATTCGTTCTATTACATAAGGAGGGGGGATATTTAAATGGGGGCTTATGAGATTAATGAACAGTTATTAACGAAAGAAGAGAAAAAAGAATTAACGATAAATAAAGATCAGCAAACAATTAGCAGAAAGAAAGAAGTGTTTCGTAAGTTTATATCGAATCCAATCGCAGTTTTAGGAACAGTGACGTTATTACTCATTATTGTTTTCTCGCTTATTGGCGAAAGTTTAACTTCATTTACTGCGAGTGAACAAGTAAAAGAGGCAACAAATTTACCGCCGAGTAGTGAACATTGGTTTGGAACAGATGATCTAGGGAGAGATATTTGGGCACGTACTTGGGCTGGTGGGAAGATTTCACTAACAGTTGGATTAGTAGCAGCTGCCCTCGATATAGGTCTTGGTGTACTAATTGGTGGATTTAGTGGATATGTGAGAGGACGTAATCGCCTTGGAACGTTAATTGATGAGTGGATTATAAGAGGAATTGAAGTATTATACGGTATCCCATATTTATTAATTGTTATTTTACTATTAATTGTTATGAAACCAGGTCTTTTCACCATTATTATCGCTCTTGCATTAACGGGATGGATTGGAATGGCTCGTCTCATTCGAGCACAAGTATTGTCTTTAAAACAACGAGAGTTTGTTATTGCAGCAGAGCGATTAGGTACATCACATATGAAAATTATATATGGGCATTTAATTCCGAATTTAACAGGGATTATTATCGTGAATTTATCATTTACAATTCCAGCAGCTATTTTTTCAGAATCATTTTTAAGCTTTATAGGACTTGGAGTACAATCACCAGCGGCAAGTTGGGGGACGATGACGAATGATGCACTCGGGACATTATTGAGCGGAGAATGGTGGCAGCTATTTTTCCCGGCAATCATGATTGCACTCATTATGTTCGCATTTAATGCAATTGGTGATGGTTTGCAAGATGCGATTGATCCAAAAATCGTCAAACGGAATCGAAAGGAGAAAAAACATGGCACAAATCTTATCTTTAGAAAACGTAACGTTAGCCGTTGAAAAAGAGAATAGTAAGCAAGCGATTGTGAAACATGTTTCCTTTTCTATTAACGAAGGTGAAATAGTTGCACTTGTAGGAGAAAGTGGTTCGGGAAAAAGTGTCACAGCACAATCCATTATCGGCTTGAATCAAGAATCAATTCATATCGATGATGGGAATATAGCTTTCCAAGCAAAGGAATTAACGAATTTACAAGAGTCAGAATGGAATCAAATTCGCGGAAAAGATATTTCCTTTATATTTCAAGATCCGCTTTCATCTTTAAACCCAACGATGAAGGTAGGCAAACAAATTACAGAAGTAGTTTTGCAACATGGGAAAAAATCGAAAAGAGAAGCGAAGGAAATTGCGATTAACTTGTTAACAGGTTTAGGGATACATGAAGCAGAGAAACGCTTTGAACAGTACCCACATCAATTAAGCGGAGGTATGAGGCAGCGTATTTGTTTAGCAATTGCGTTTGCTTGTCACCCAAAGCTTGTAATTGCAGACGAGCCGACAACAGCGTTAGATGTAACGATTCAGAAACAAATTATGGGGCTATTAAAAGAAAGAAAAGAAAAACAAAATACGAGTATTTTATTAATTACACATGATTTGGCACTTGTACGTGAAGTAGCTGATCGAGTAGTTGTTATGTATGGGGGACGTGTCGTTGAAAAAGGAACGATACAGGAGGTAATAGGTTCTCCTAAACATCCATATACGAAAAGTTTATTACAAGCAATTCCGAATATGGATGATTCCGAAAAGGTATTACGTGCTATAGAAGGAACGACACCTTCCATTGAAACATTAAATAGCTTTGGTTGTCCTTTTGTAAATCGTTGTCCAGTAGCGATAAAAGAATGTATTCATCGTTTCCCAGAGAGAACAACATATTCTAAGGAGCATAGTTCACATTGTTGGCAACATGTTCTAGAGCATAATAAAGCGAAATCAAAAGAGAAGGTGAATGCCTCATGACGACAGATTTAATTACTATAAAGCAAGTAACGAAAACGTATGGAAGTAAAAGTAAAGAAATCACAGCGTTAAAAGACATATCACTTTCTATTCCGAAAGGAACAACACTTGGCATTATTGGTGAAAGTGGTTCAGGAAAAACAACACTTGGAAAGCTCATAGCAGGGATTGAGAGTCCAACGTCTGGTGAAATTGATTATAACGGTCAAGTCGTTCACAAGCTAAAATCAGCTCATAGGCGAGATTTTTTACAGAAAGTACAGTTCATTTTTCAAGATTCCACAGCAGCATTAAATCCGCGCTGGAAAGTACGCGATAGCGTAACGGAAGGTTATATTTCATTCGGTTTAGGTGATAAAGGATTAAAGGATAAAGTAGCAGGTGATGCGCTAGAACGTGTGGGATTAGATAGACGATATATCGATCGCTATCCGCACGAATTTAGCGGAGGACAACGTCAACGAATTGCTATTGCAAGAGCGTTATTGTGTGAGCCAGAAGTATTGATTCTTGATGAACCAATTTCAGCATTAGATGTTTCATTGCAAATTCAAATTGTACATCTGCTGCAAAAAATTCAAAAGGAACAAGGCTATACATATTTATTTATCGCACATGATTTGCCGATGGTTCACTATTTATGTGAAAAAGTGGCTGTCTTATATAAAGGAGAACTTGTTGAATTTGGAAATACGGACGAAGTGTTCCGTAATCCACAACATTCTTATACAAAAACATTGTTAGCATCAACACCAAAAATTTCGGGTTAAAGGAGAATGTAGGATGAAGAAGTTTTTACTGTTTATCATTATGACTGTTTTAGCGATTACTTCGGTCGCTTGCGGTAAGAAAGAGACGCAAAAGGCGAGTGCTGGTAAGGGAGAAGGCGATCGATTAGTAACGAATATTAGTAGTGATCCATACACACTTGATTCTGCTATTGCAACAGATAGCACGTCAGGTTATATAATTGGGCAGTTGTTTTCAAGTTTATATACGCAAGATAGTGATGGGAAATATCAAAATGAATTAGCAGAGAAAGAAGAAGTAAATGCTGATGGAACTGAATATACAATCCATTTGAAGAAAGATATTAAATGGTCAGATGGTTCTCCGATTACGGCAAATGATTTTGAATTTGCATGGAAGCGATTATTAAATCCGAAAACGGGTTCTATGAATGCGACAGAAATGTATTTCATTAAAGGGGCAGAGGCATATAATACTGGAAAAGGTGAAGAGGGACAAGTTGGTATTCAAGTCGTTGATCCTCAAACATTAAAGGTAACTCTTGAACATCCAGTTGCTTCTATTAAACAGAAATTAGCAAGCTCATTATTTATTCCATTAGCTAAAAAGTCGATTGATGATAATAATAAATTAAAAACAGATCCAAAAGAGTTAATTACGAATGGACCATTCAAGTTAAAAGAGTGGAAGCATAACCAGGCTATTACAGTACAAAAAAATAAAGAATACTACGATAAAAAGGTAACATTAAAAGAAATTGAGTTTCGTATTATTCCAGACTCTAAAACAGCGTATCAATTATTTAAATCAAAAGAATTAGATTTACTAAGTGGTTTACCACAAGAGATGATTGAAAAAGAAAAAGGAAATAAAGAATATAAGCGTGTTGCAGGATTCTCATCTTATATTTATTCGTTTAACGTAGAAAAAGAGCCGTTTACAAATGCGAAGGTACGTAAAGCATTTTCATTAGCGGTTGATCGTAAATTTATCGTTGAAAAACTGTATAAAAATAATGCGCAAGAAGCATATGCATTCGTTCCAGAAGGAGCAAAAACACAAAGTGGTCGTGATTTCCGTAAAGAAAAAGGTGATTACGTTAAATTTGATCCAGCAGAAGCGAAAAAATTATTAGAAGAAGGTATGAAAGAACAAGGGTGGTCTACATTACCTGAAGTAACATTAAAATTCACTACAGATACACAACATAAAAAAGTAGCAGAAGCAATGCAAGAAATGTTTAAGAAAAATCTTGGCGTAGATATTAAATTAGAAAATAAAGAGTGGAAGAGTTACATCGACACATACAAGCAAAGTGATTTCCAATTAGCTTATATGGGATGGGGCGGCTCTTTATTAGATCCAATTACTAAACTAGATTTATATGCAGGTGATGGTCCGAATAACTATGCAAAATGGCATAATAAAGAATTTGACGCCTTAGTAAAAGAAGCAGAAGTTGAGCAAAACGAAGATAAGCGTTTTGACTTATTGCATAAAGCGGAAGATATTATGTTTACAGATTCACCATTAATCCCAATTATTTTCCCAAGTGCCTCATATTTACAAAAATCATCAGTATCCGGTGTCCAATTCATTATTGGTTCTAGTCCAGAATTAAGATACGCAAAAATTAAAAAATAAAGAAGTAGGCAACCGCCTACTTCTTTATTTTATTTCTCTTTTATATTCTTTTTTCGTTCCATCAGAGAAGACAACTTCTAAATCGAATTTTTGATAGTCTTTATCAAGTTTGAACACGTTCACTACTTGATCGATTACTTCTTGGTCAGGAGTATCTTTATCAAATTTTAATTCTTGTAGAAGTGGGCTTAATTTTGTGATAGCCTCGTCTCCTGTTAATTTTACATCTGCTTTATGATCTTCAATTTTTGCTTCCATTTTCTTATCAGCTGCTACATTTTTATAGTCTGCTTCGTAGTCTTTCTTTGTATCTTGGTAGTCTGCCTTTAAATCGAATTCATTGAAGTTTAGTTTTAAATCTGCAGGAGCCTCATTTTTTGCTTCTTCAGTCGTCTTTTTATTAGAAGTTGTGTCTTCTTTTGCAGGAGCTTTACATCCTGTTAATGCAGGTACTAGCATAAGAGCTAATAAAACTGATAGTAGAATTCTCATTATAAATTCCTCCTTATGTAAATTCGTTCTATACAAGTTTTTCCCAAAAACATGTAATTATGTATGTGTTGAAAATAAATTATTATCCTGCAGTCACAAGGGCTAATCCGCAATTTAAATCAAAAACGATTTGTATGTATATGGTAAATTGAAGTTGTGAGGAGGTACTGAAATGCTTTCTAAAACATATCAAACAATCGGTAGATTATTTCCTGTAACATATGCAGCGAATGGCTATTATACAATAATATTTGGAGGAGTTAGTTTAGAGAGAAATATTATTTCATTATTAGTTATTGTATTGGTTACACAATCAGTAGCAGTGAAGACTTTAGCTATAAAAGGAATGGTAAAGGGAAGAAGAAGCTCTGTAGTTAAAGTTGCAAAATAACAAAAGTAAAAAGGTATCCTTCGTAGGATACCTTTTTACTTTTGTTATTTTGCAACTTCTGTCCACTTGTAGTTAAATTCACCGCCGAAGTCAGTCGTTACAAGTCCTTTAATGAAAGAGCGTTGTAAGTAAGAACGACCTTGTTGGTATAAAGGAGCGACAGCGCCGTCTTGTAATAGAATTTTTTCAGCTTGCTTCATTGCTTCAAAGCGTGCTTTTTCATCGCCAGCTAAATCTGTTTTCACTTTATGAATTAGCTCATCGTACTCTTTGTTAGAGTATTTATCGAAGTTATAAGCACTATCTGTTGTAAATAAATCTAAGAATGTAATTGGATCAGCGAAGTCAGGGCCCCAGCCGTCAATACCAATTTCATAGTCACCACTTAATAGTAGTTTCAACTGTTGTTTACGTGGTTGTGGTTTTAAATTCACTGTTAATCCATCTAGGTTTTTTTCTAATTCACCTTTTAAATATTCACCAGTCTTTTTAGCTAAAGCATTGTCACTTGTTAATAGTTCGATTGTTACTTTGTCAGTACCAAGTTCTTGTTTTGCTTTTTTCCAGTTTTCTTTCGCTGTTTTCACATCATCCTTGACTAGATTTCCATTTTCTTTACGGAAGTCATTGCCTTCTGGACTCTTTGCAAATTTCGCAGGAACCATTCCTTCAGCTGGAATAGCACCGTTATTTAAAATTGTTTCTACGTAAGCCTTTTTATTCATTGCGCCGTTAATAGCAAGGCGTGCATGTTGATTTTTTAATGTTTCATTTTTCTGATTTAGTCGTAAGAATTGAATGCCGACTTCAGCGCGTTCCTTGAAGTTTGGATCGCTCTTATATTTATCAACAAACTCTGCAGTTAAAGCAACGCGATCAATTTGTCCTGAATCATATAAGTTCACTTCTGTAGACTTATCTTTAACGACATTGAAGTTGATTTCTTCTAATTTTACCGTTTTAGCATCCCAATAGTTAGGGTTTTTCTTCAATTGGAAACTTTGTTCGTGTTTCCAGTTATCTAATGTGAAAGCACCGTTGTAAATTAAATGATTTGTTTCTAAACCGTATTTATCGCCTTGAGATTTTAAGTACTCTTCATTAATTGGTAAGAATGTTGAGAATGTCGTTAAGCTTAAGAAGTAGGGAACAGGACGGTCTAGTTGTACTTCTAACGTTTTGTCATCAACAGCTTTGACCCCTAGTTGATCAATTGGTAATTGTTTTTGGTTTATTTGTTTCGCATTCTGTACATCGAAGAATAAGAATGCGTATTCAGCTGCTGTATCAGGATTTACGGCACGCTGCCAAGCAAAGACGAAGTCCTTTGCTGTAACAGGAGTACCGTTTGACCATTTTGAATCACGCAGATGAAATGTATATTTTGTTTTATCGGGACTAATGTCAACCGACTCAGCAACACCAGGAATTGGTTTATTATCTTCTCCCATTGCATATAAACCTTCAAATACATTGCGCATTACATTCATGGATTCCCCATCCGTTGCTTTTGCAACATCCATTGTTGGAATTTCTGAAGCGAATGATAAGTTAATTGCTTGTTTATCAGGTGCTTTATCGTTTGCTTTCGCTCCGCCTGCATTATCTTTATTTCCCCCGCAAGCAGTTAGTAATAGACTTGCCCCTAAAACAGATGCAACAACAGGTACAACTTTTTTCTTCATTGTTCGTTCCTCCCTAAATGTGTTGTTCGTAACGTCATAATGTCCATGTCTTGAAGTAGCTATAGAAGGAGATAGAACCTATTATAAATATTTGTTTATAGGTAATCAGGTGTTCTATATGTATATACATGTTGAGCTATAATCTATCGTTATATGTTTCAACTTAGTAGACATTATATTTTGATGGTGAAATATTTTGTTTCTTTGATTATTTAGAATATTAACACTGGAAAGAACTATATGTCAATAATAAAAATAGAATGTTAATTTCTTGGAATAATATATTAAAAAAGTAGATTCTCTTGTGTGAGAGAACCTACTTTTAATATATTTTGCTAAAAAAACAATTGGTGTGGGCTAATAATAAGTGGGGATGAAGAACCCCCACTTATTACGGTTTTACTTTATTTTTCAATTTTTGCCCATTTGAAGTTTAATTGACCCGCAAAGTCTACTTGCACAATTCCTTTCACATAAGAACGTTCTAAATAAGATTCGCCTTTTTGGTAAAGAGGAGCGATAACAGAGTCTTTAAATAATATTTTCTCGGATTCTAGTAATGCTTCCCAGCGAGCTTTTTCATCACCAGCTAAAGTTGTTTTCACTTTTGCTATTGTTTCATCGAATTCCTTATTAGAGTAATGATCTAAGTTATAAGGGTTATTCGTTGTAAATAGCTCAAGGAATGTAATTGGATCCGCAAAGTCAGGGCTCCAGCCGTCAATTCCGATTTCGTAGTCACCTTTTAATAAAAGCGAAACTTGTTGCTTACGCGGTTGCGGTTTTATATTTACTGTTAATCCATCTAGATTCTTTTCTAGTTGCCCTTTTAAGAATTCACCAGTTTTCTTATCAAGGTCAGCATCACTCGTTAATAATTCTAATGTTATCTTTTCAGAACCAAGCTCTTGTTTAGCTTTTTTCCATAATTCTTGTGCAGATTTTGTATCAACTTTTGTTAAATCGCCGTTTGCAGTACGGAAGTCTTTTCCTTCAGGTCCTTTTGCAAAGTTTTTTGGAACGAGACCAAATGTTGGTGTAGAGCCATCATTTAATAACGTATTTACAAAGGATTTTCTATCAATTGTTTGATCGATTGCTTGGCGTGCAGAAACGTTTTGAAGTACTTTGTTTTGTTGATTCATGCGTAAAAATTGTACGCCTACATTTGGACGTTCTTTAAAGTTAGCATCTTTTTTATATTTATCAACGAAGTCAGATGTTAGTTTTATACGATCTAATTGTTTTGACTCGAATAAATTTACTTCTGTTGATTTTTCTTTTACGACGTTAAAATTGATTTCTTCTAGTTTGACAGTATCTTTATCCCAATAGGTAGGGTTCTTCTTAAATTTAAAGCTTTGTTCGTGCTTCCAATCGCTTAGTGTAAAAGCTCCATTGTACAAGATTGTATTATCTTCTAAAGCGTACTTATCACCTTGTGCTTTAAAGAATTCCTCGTTAATTGGTAGAAATGTTGGGAACGCTGTTAAGCTAATAAAATACGGAACAGGACGCTCCAATTCTACCTCAAACGTATGGTCATCAACTGCTTTTACACCAAGTTGGTCGGCTGGAAGTTCTTTGTTGTTAATTTTTGTTGCATTTTTAATATCAAAGAATAGAAATGCATATTCAGAGGCTGTTGCTGGATCTACGGCTCTCTGCCAAGCGAACACAAAATCTTTCGCTGTAACAGGAGTGCCATTTGACCATTTTGAATCTCGCAAATGGAATGTGTATTTTGTTTTATCGCCACTTACTTCATGAGATTTTGCAACGCCAGGGAAAGGTTTGTTACCTTCACCAAGATTATACAAACCTTCAAATACGTTTCTCATTACTTGACCAGAATCAGTATCTGTAGCACGGGCCGTATCCATTGTTCGTATTTCAGTAGGTGAAGATAAATTTAAAACCTGTTTGCTAGGTGCCTCGTCTTTTGCATTTGCTCCGCTTGCTTCGTTTTTATAACTACCGCAACCAGTTAATAAAATACTTACTCCTACAACTGATGCAATACCGGGTACAAACTTCTTTTTCATTTGATTTTCCTCCTAAATAATTAAGTTTGGATGATGATGAGGGAAATGAAAAATAAAAAATCCCTCTTTTCATATTGAGAAAGAGGGATTTTTACGTACAAGTTATGCACCCGTATATAAACGAAGTCCCTCATTCTATCTTTCAAGCATAAAGCTTGCAGGAAGTGGCACAGTATTCAAAATGAACCTGCTGCCGAGGTTTCAAAGGGCCAGTCCCTCCACCTCTCTTGATACAATGAGTAAACGAATAAATTTTATTAATTTTTTTGTTTCTTTGATAATTCAAAATCTTACACCTTGAATAATGAAGTGTCAACCAAATGAAATATAGTTTAAATTTTCAGTTTTCTTAAACGAAAAAACCACTGCATATGGCAGTGGTTTTTCTACTAGAAGTTAAAGTTATCTGGATCTGGACCAACGCGACGATCTTCATTTAAAGCTTGAATTGCTTTCATATCATCAGCACTTAATTCAAAGTCGAAGATGTTTGCATTTTCAATAATGCGATGTTCTTTAATTGATTTAGGGATTGTTACAACTTCGTTTTGTAAATCCCAGCGTAAAATAATTTGCGCAGTTGATTTATTATATTTTGTCGCAATTTCTTGTAACGTTGGATTATCTAGTAGTTGTCCTTGCATTAATGGTGACCAAGCTTCAAGCTGGATATTATGTTCTTTACAGAATGCATGTAGCTCTTCTTGTGCTAAACGTGGGTGATATTCTACTTGGTTGACCATTGGCTTAATTTCAGCAATTTCAAATACGTCTTGTAAGTGGTGAATGTGGAAATTACTCACACCGATAGCGCGAACACGGCCATCTTTATAAAGTTTTTCTAATGCTTTCCATGATTCAGTATATTTCCCTTTTACAGGCCAATGTACTAAATATAAATCTAAATATTCTAGACCTAATTTCTCTAATGTAGTTTCAAATGCTTGAAGTGTTGTTTCATATCCTTGATCGCTATTCCATACTTTTGAGGTAATAAATAATTCTTCACGTGAAACACCGGATTCACGAATCGCTTGTCCAACGCCTTCTTCATTTTGATAGATTGCTGCAGTATCGATGCTGCGGTAGCCATTTTTAATTGCTGCTTTTACAGAATCAATTACTTCTGAACCATCTTCTACTTTAAAAACACCTAAACCAAACCAAGGCATTTTTACACCGTTATGTAATGTTGTATAATCTTTTAAACTTGTTAAAATCATATTATTTCCCCCTAGCTTTTTTGTTTGTTGCTTCTACTGCTTTTTGAATTGCCTCTGAAAAATTATATTCGTATAAAGTTTTGAGACCCTCAGCTGTGGAACCACCTGGCGTTGTTACTTGTTCGCGGAGGTTAGCTGGATTTTGCGTTTGCTCGAGCATAGAAGCAGAGCCAGAAATCATTTGAATGACAAGATGTTTTGCGGTTTCTTCATCGACTCCATAACTTTTTGTTGCTTCAATTAAGCTTTCAGCAAAGTAATAAAGGAAGGCTGGTGCACTTCCAGTAACTGCAGTAAGCTGATGAACTTCTTCCTCAGTAAAAAGTTGCGAAGTACCAATACCTCTTAAAAGCAGTTGCAGGGTTTCTTGATGCATCTCGGTTACTGATTGTCCTATTGTATATAAGGAGATAGACTTTCCAATTTCAGCAGCTGTATTAGGCATAATCCAAGCAACAGGTGTGCCTTTTGGGAGTCTAGCTTCTAAATAAGATGGTCCAATGCCAGCTGCTACTGTTACGACAAGTTGATTTGATATTAACGGAGATAGCTCAGCTAATAATTCTTCATGAGCAGAAGGTGGCATTGCTAAAACAACCGTATCGACAGATGTAATATGCTGCTTCCAATCCGTTGTAATAGACACATTATATCGCCTTTGTAATTGTTCTAACTTTTCTACGTTGCTTCGGTTAGAGATGATAATTTCTTCGATGTATTCTTTGCTTGTTTTAAGTAATCCGGAAAATATAGCTTCTGCCATACGACCAGCACCAATAAATAAAATTCGATGTTTGTTAGGCATATCCTTTATTCCTTTCTAGTAGAGATATGTTATAAAAACGATATCATCTTTAAGAGAATTTTGTAAAAAGAAAAGACTTACCGTAGATGGAATGGATAATGAGAAGGCGGAAATTCATGGTAAAGGAAAGGGCTATTCCTTATACTGGTAATAGGGAATTTATTACACATCTAGGGAGAGATAAATATGGTTAGAAGTCCACTTTTTTTACTTGTTTCTAGTATTATTTGTGTATTAGTTGGATTGTATATTCAATCGAGTTATATTGAAATTTTCGCATCAATTATGGGGATCATTAATGTTTGGTTATTAGCGAGAGAAAAAGTATCCAACTTTTTATTTGGCATGATTACTGTTGCGGTATTTCTATACATTTTTATTACACAAGGTTTATATGCAATGGCAGTATTAGCCGCTTTTCAATTTATATTTAATGTATATGGTTGGTATTATTGGATTGCACGAAGTGGGGAGGGAGAGGTAAAAGCAACAGTTCGTTTAGATTTGAAAGGGTGGACTTTTTATATAAGTTTTATTTTAGTTGCTTGGATTGGTTGGGGTTATTATCAAGTCCGTTATTTAGAGTCAACAAGTCCATATTTAGACGCTTTAAATGCCGTATTGGGACTAGTGGCTCAATTTATGTTAAGTCGAAAAATATTAGAAAACTGACATTTATGGATTTTATATAACGTAGTTAGCATTGTAATTTATATTTCTACTGGTTTATACGTCATGCTAATATTAGCTATTATTAATCTCTTTATATGTGTAGCTGGTTTGCTAGAGTGGAAGGGCAATTATAAGGGGCAAGAACATACAAATAATTATATCTAGAAAATAATTAGAATTAAAAACCCCTGAAGTACATATGCTTCAGGGGTTTACTAATAGAATATAAGATTATGCTTTTGTCATACCAAGTAATACAGCGCCGCCAATAATTAAAACACTACCGAGTGCAATAAAGATCAATTGACGTTTTGTTTTCTTTTCACCTAAGAATACAATCGCACCGAATGTTGAGATAACGATTCCAGTTTGAGATAATGGGAAGCTTGTTGCTACTCCAACACGTGGTAATGAAAGAAGTAAGAATAAGTTTCCAGTTCCCCATAGTAAACCAGACAAAGCATTACGGATTGCATATTTGTTAAATGGTTTATGTTTAGACGTCAGTACAACCGCACCAACAAACATACCAACTGCTTGTGGTAAAATAGCAGACCAACCATCGATATTATACCAACGAATAATAATTACATATACAAGATAGCCGAAAGTAGAAACAATTAAAGTAAGAAGTCCTTTTTTCAATTGTCCAGGTGGCTGAGCATTTTCTTTATCATCTAATGATGTGAATACAACACCAACTACGATTAATAGGATTGCAATCGTTCCCAGAATGATCGTTGTAGTAGTAGTCCACTCACGGAAAGCGATAACCCCAAAGATAGAAGTTGCAACAAGTTGCATACCAGTAGAAATCGTTACAGTAGTTGAAACACCTAGTTTTTCAACTGTTTTTAATTGGTTTACTTGTCCTAAAGCCCAGAATAAACCTGAAATAAAACCAACAATTAAGATTGTCATTGTTAAAGCTGGTTGAGTAAATACATACATAATTGTTGCGAAGAATAGAGCACCGATTGTCATACCTACCGTTTGGCTATATGCACCACCGCCCATTTTTACGCTTACTAATAAGATGTTTCCCCATGCAATTGCAGGAAGAAGCGCTAATAAAATGTCCATTACAAGACTCCCTTCGGTTTGCTATACCAATATAGTTACATATCGTTCTAACGATCGGTAATGCCCCACTAATAGAGTAGAAGATTACCGATCGCTAAAACAGGATGAAGAATTCACGATATAAATGCGTTTTCATTTCTTCATTTTTTGAAACACCTCCATATAATAACAGGAAATTGCCTATTTTAGAAAGTGAATTCAAATAAAATGTATATTTTAATAAGAGGTAAAATTCAGTTATTTCCCGGTGGTATATTTTATTTCCTAAGAAATAAAGAAGCAGCTTCGAAAAAAGCTGCTTTAAGAGTTAGTAATTCTTTTATTAATAAGTTGAATACATAGTAGAAATACGAGTGACATACCGATAGTAATAACTACAAGTGTCCAGGCGAGTTGCATATTACTTGCGTCAATGGCCATGTAAATTGCAGTCGGGATTGTCTGTGTTTTACCAGGGATATTCCCGGCAAACATGAGTGTAGCACCAAACTCACCGAGCGCGCGGACAAAGCTCAAAATCATCCCGCTTAGTAATGCAGGAAATGCAAGCGGAAGTGTAACGTGCAGAAAAACTTGATATTCACTTGCGCCAAGGTCACGAGCACTTTCTTCAATTTGTACATTTGCGATAGAAAATCCCGTTTTCGCTGATTGGTACATAAGCGGAAATGCAACAACTGTAGAAGCGATGATCGCAGCGGTAGATGTGAACATAATAGACTGCTGAAATAATGATTCAACCCACCTTCCGATCGGGCTGTTGTTTCCAAAGATGATAATGAGAAAGAAGCCGATAACAGTTGGTGGAAGTACCATTGGTAATAAAAATATGGTTTCTAATAGTACTTTATATCGCCATGAGGAGCGAGCTAGTGCTCGCCCGACAATCGTCCCTAAAATTGTAACGAGAATAGTGGCACACGCAGCTACTCTTAAAGATAGAAAGACAGGCGATATAATAGCATCAATGCTCATAGTAATTACGACAGGACTGTAAATCCATATCTCTTAAAGATAGATTGTGCATCTTTTGACTGCAAATACTCATAAAATGAAGTCGCCTCTTTCTTATGTTTAGATTCCTTTATAACACCTAAAGGATAGTGGATTGGCTCATGAGAAATAGCTGCTGCTGTTTCACCAATTTTTACTTTATTTGAAATGAGAGCATCTGTTTTGTATACGATACCAGCATCGACATTTCCTGTTTCTACATATGTTAACACTTGGCGAACATCTTTTGTAAATACGACTTTATTTTGAACATCATTCCAAAGGTTTTCTTGTGTTAGAGAGGCCTTTGCATATTTGCCAGCAGGTACAGATTCAGGTGTACCAAGTGCGATTTTTTTGATTTTCTCATCTTTTAAATCTTGAAATTTTGTAAGAGAACTTTCTTTAGGGATGACTAGAACTAGTTCATTTCCAAGAAGATTTTTCCCTTCTTTTTCATTAATGAATCCTTTTTTTACAAGGATTTGGAATTTATCTTCTGCAGCAGAGAAGAATAAATCAGCAGGTGCACCTTGTTCAATTTGTTGTTGAAGTGCTCCAGAAGCACCGAAGTTAAAAGAAAGTTCAATATTGGGTTCTTTTTCTTTATATTGTTTTTCAATTTCTTTTAATGCATCTTGTAAGCTTGCAGCAGCTGAGATAGTAAGCTCAACTGCTTTTCCTTCTTTAGCAGTTGATTTCTCTTTCTTATCTCCGTTTGTACATGCAACACTAAATATAAGAAGAAAAGAAAGTATAAGTGCCCCAATCGAACGTAATGTAAATTTATTCATAAAAAAATCCCCTTTCGTTTTGACACATCTAATTATAACTAATTATAACTAAATATAACTAGTTATAATTGAATATAATTTGAACATATGTCTATTTTTAAAAAATAGGAGAAATATTCTTTTCTTTGTTACAATGAAAGGAGAAAGTGAGGAATCGTCTATGGATCATCATTCCTACACAACGGAAGAAGTAGCAAAGCGATTAAAAGTATCAAAATTAACTGTATACGACTTAATTAAAAAAGGAGAACTTCCTTCTTATAGAGTTGGTAGACAGATGCGCATTGATGCAGCAGATTTAGATCAATATATAAAACAAATGAAAACAGGAAAGGTACAAGTTACTCCTGTAAAAAACGATGGTAGTAGTATCTTGAACACGTGTATTATTAGTGGTCAAGAACTAACGTTAGATATGTTAGCTAAACGTATAGAAAATCGTTTGCCAAGTTCTAATGTTTTAAGGGCGTATCAAGGTAGCTTAACAAGTTTAGTGAAAATGTATCAAGGAGAAGGAAGTATCGTTAGTTTGCATTTGTTTGATGGTGAAACGGGTACATATAATGTTCCTTATGTAAAACGCATTTTAGTAGGCCAGCCATGTATTATGATTAATTTATTGTCCAGAAATGTAGGATTTTATGTCCAAAAAGGAAATCCGAAGAAAATAAAGACATGGGCCGACATATCCAGATCCACTATAAAGTTTGTAAATCGAGAAAAGGGTTCTGGTATTAGAGTGTTAGTGGATGAACAATTACGAATCCAAAAATTAAATAAAGCTGATATTAGTGGATATGAATGGGAAGAATCGAATCATCTGGGTGTTGCCACGCAAGTTGCAAATGGAAAAGCTGATGTAGGAGTAGGTTCAGAAAAGTTTTCGCAAATTGTAAATGTGGACTTTATTCCAATCATGAAAGAACAGTATGATTTAGTAATTTTGAAGAATAAAGAAAATGAAGAGCTGATTGAAGTCGTGAAAGACATTCTGCAATCGGAAGAATTTCATAATGAATTAAATGCGATTGGCGGATATGATATTACGAAAACAGGTCAAATTATATATGAAACAAACTAAAAAGCTGCTTGTCTATAAGACGAGCAGCTTTTTCTATATAAAGGGGTTTGGGGAAACAAAGTGTTAAACAAGACCTTGAGCAAGTGTGTAAATGAAAGCCGTAAGAAGAGTAGCTCCACTTGCAAGTCCGATGAAGTCTGATTTGTTGAAAGTAATGTTGTTCATTATAATCTCTCCTTATTTGTTTAATGTAGTTGCAACAGCTTTTGCATCGACAAGTGCGGATAGCACCATGCCCATTGTATTTAAAAATTTATTTGATTTCATATTGTTCATCATGCGTATCCGCTCCTTTTCGAATTGTTGTTGCCCTGCTTATGTCTTAATTATAGGAAATATGTCCACTTGCAACTATCGAATTAGCTTACGAAAGACTTACACTTTTGTAAGAAAAAAAGACATTCATGTAAGAATGTCTTTCACAGCATATTGATATGATGATGTTCTTCAATTGTTTTTAAAAAACTACGCATTGAATTCGTCATATAGCTATCTTTACGGCGTATGAAAACCGTTGAAATACTGCCGTATTTTTCAGGGATTGCATGACAATGTACCTTACCTGCTTTAGAAAGATGATGGACAGCAGACTGTGGTACGAGTGTAATTCCGAGGCCGAGTGCAACGCTGTTTAATATTGTCTCTAATATATTGAATTCCATAATTCTTTTTGGTAGCAAACCTTCGTCTTTCAGCCATCGTTCTAGTTTGGAACGGTATCCGCATCCTTGGTTAAAAACGAGTAGAGGCGTTGTTGTAAATTCTTCTATATGAAAAGCTTTATTTTGTGTTACAAGCATTAATTTTTCTGTACTAACATCGTATTGTTCGATTAGTGAATGTTTAATAGGACCTGATATAAAGGCACCATCTAATTGATGATCAAGTACTTCTCTAATTAATTCTTCTGTTAGACCCGCTTGTAATGATAAATCGACATTCGGATAGCTTTTATAGTAAGAAGATAAAATGGTAGGCAGTGTACTTACTGTTTCGACTGTACCGATTTTTAATATACCGGAGGGTGTTTCGCTATCTAAAAATACTTGTTTTAGTTCGTCGACATCTTGCAAAATTTTACTAACATAAACGAGCATTTTTCTTCCTTCAGCTGTTAAAGTCATTCCTCGTTTATGGCGGTAAAAGAGTGGGGTTTTTAATTCTTTTTCTAGTTGTTTAATACGTGCAGTTACATTTGATTGTACATAATTTAATTCCTTTGCTGCGCTACTTACACTACCCTGATCGGCAACGCTTTTAAAGATTTGTAAGTCTCGTAATTCCATTTTGTAATCCCCCTTGATGTTAACTATCATTATAAATGATAGTTAACATCATTTTGAATCATTTTACGTGATATATTTTTTCTTTTACAATTCTCTTTGTGCAAATAGAAAGAAACGGGGGATTGCGGTGAGAAGAGGTCAAATGATAATAGGGGCTTTGGCGTGTTTAATTGCGAGTATGTCATGGGGAGCGATGTTTCCAGTTGCTGATCATGCGCTAGAATACATAGATCCATTTTATTTTTCGCTTATTCGCTATGGAGCAGTGGCGATAATGCTGATTGTATTGTTGTTAGTGAAAGAAGGAAAACAGGCATTTTGTTTAGAGGGAAGAGGAAAGTTACTCGTCTTTTTTGGAACGATGGCATTTACAGTATATAATGTCCTCATATTTTT
This sequence comes from Bacillus sp. MYb78, assembly GCF_002975115.1. Classification (NCBI taxonomy): domain Bacteria; kingdom Bacillati; phylum Bacillota; class Bacilli; order Caryophanales; family Bacillaceae; genus Bacillus; species Bacillus sp. MYb78. The sequence goes on along the minus strand of NZ_PCOB01000022.1, from coordinate 41,921 downwards.
AGGGCAAATGTTAATGGGTAAGTCGGGTGTAATGGTAGCTTCCATTATGGAAGCACTTATGCCGATGATTTCTATTTGTATTTTATGGGGATATAAGCATATAAAACCGAAGAAGTATATGATAACGAGTATGGTTATTGCTTTTGTAGGAGCTGTGTTTGTTATTACAAAAGGTGACATGAGTTTCTTTGTAACATTGAAAGATAATATGTTCCCATTAGCATTTATATTTATTGGTGTTGTAGGGTGGGTTATTTATACGATGGGTGGTCAAACTTGTAGTGATTGGTCAACATTACGCTATTCTACGTTGACGTGTGTATTCGGTACGACTGTTACAGGAATTATAACGGTAATTATTACGTCGCTTGGATATATTTCAGTTCCGAGTATGGGAACGATTTCTATTGTGAAATATGATTTGTTATTTATGATGACATTGCCAGGTATTGTAGCGCTACTTGCTTGGAACTATGGTGTGAAAATTTTATCATCCATTAATGGGATTTTATTTATTAATTTTGTACCAATTACGACTTTAGCTATTATGATGATGCAAGGGTATCAAATCACAATGTTTGATATTATAGGGACTGTACTTGTTATTGCAGCGCTTATTCGCAATAACGTTTGTCAGAGAAAAGAAGAAAATATAAATAAGAGAGTTTTACAAGAAGAACAATTACGTCAAGCTGTTTAATAGGCAAATGGAGGATTTCACATGTTAGAAAGTTTATTGTTTTTCTTTGCCGTCGGAGTTGCCTGTGAGCTTGCAGCAATTAATCGAAATGGTCGTAAAAAGATAAAACAACAAGCTGAGCTGATACAGCTTTTAAAAGAATTGAAAGAAAGAAAAAATTAAAAAGACGACCGGGCATAGACGGTCGTCTTTTTCTATATAAAGGGGAAAGGGGACACAAAGTTATACAAGCGTAGCAGCGTAAATGAAAGCAGTAAGAAGAAGAGAGCCGCTAGCTAATCCTAAAAAATCTAATTTGTTAAAAGTAATGTTATTCATAATACATTCTCCTTACTTGTTTAATGCAGAAGCAACAGCTTTTGCATCGAAAAGAGCCGATAATACCATGCCCATTGTATTTAAGAAATTGTTCGTTTTCATTTTGTTCATCATATTGATCCACTCCTTTTCGAATAATTGTTGCCCTGTTTCTGACTTAATTGTATGAAATATAGTAAGAAGTAACTATCGAATTAGCTTACAAGAAAATTACACTTTTGTAAGAATTGAAATTTAACAATTCATCCTTAATTTTATTACCAACTCCTAAAACTTAGTGTTATAATTATTGTAAGAATATGATTATACTTCGGATGTTTAGAAAGGAACGAAATAAATGTATAAACCAATTACATTTTTGTTGAAATATATATTTAAAACAGCTGGGAAAGTAGAAGTACAAGGAAGAGAAAAGCTACCAGAAGGTGGACCGTATGTTGTTGCATGTACACATACAAGTTTTATGGATGTATTAATGTTAGCTACAGGGATGTATCCAACTCAAATTCATTACATGGCCAAAAAAGAATTATTTGAAGGGAAATTCAAAAATTGGTTCTTTAAAAATGTAAATGCATTCCCTGTAGATCGTGCGAATCCAGGGCCAAGTACACTTAAAATTCCATCACGTTTATTAAAAGAAGGAAAGGTAGTAGGGATTTTTCCGAGTGGAACAAGATCAGCGGAAGATGTTTCATTAAAAGCGGGTGCTGTGACAATTGCGATGCGTTCTAATGTTCCGTTAGTACCAGCAGCTTATGTTGGTCCATCAAGTGTAAAAGAATTAATAAAGGGGAAAAAGGCACAATTGATTTTTGGAGATCCAATTCAAATTGAGGCTGGAGAACAAATAGATCGAAAAACCGCTATGAAAATGATGACAGATCAATTAAATGAGAAGTTTGAGGAGTTAAAAGAAGCTTTGCAATCAAATCAAAAATAAGAAAAGACGACCGGGCATAGACGGTCGTCTTTTCTATTACTATTTATAATAAAGGGGAAAGGGGACACAAAGTTATACAAGCGTAGCGGCGTAAATAAAAGCAGTAAGAAGAAGCGAGCCACTAGCTAGTCCTAAAAAATCTAATTTGTTAAAAGTGATGTTATTCATAATATATTCTCCTTACTTGTTTAATGTAGAAGCAACAGCTTTTGCGTCGATAAGAGCGGAAAATACCATGCCCATTGTATGTAAGAAATTGTTCGTTTTCATTTTGTTCATCATATTAATCCGCTCCTTTTCGAATAGTTGTTACCTTGTTTCTGACTTAATTGTATGAAATGTTGCGGAAAGTCACTATCGAATTAGCTTACAGAAAAATTACACTTTTGTAAGAGAAACGAATGAAGGTGTAATGATAAGAAGATTTGACATATGTTCATGGGATTCATTAAGTTAAAGATAGAGGTGAGTGTATGGCTAATATTAAAGATATCGCAAAGATGGCGGGAGTTTCAGTTACGACTGTTTCGAGAGTGTTGAATGATCACCCATATGTAAGTGAAGAAAAAAGAAAAGCGGTTATAGAGATAGTTGAGAAATTGAATTACTCGCAAAACGCAAATGCTGTTCATTTATCAAAAGGAAAAACGAATATTGTTGGTGTGATTTTACCGTATATTAATCATCCGTGTTTTGATGCGATGGTGAGCGGAATGATGGAGACTGCGTTAGCGCATAATTACAGGGTGCTACTTTGCCAAACGAATTATAATAAAAAAGAAGAAATGAAAAGTTTACATATGTTAAAAACAAAACAATTGGATGGTCTTATTATTTGTTCACGTGCAAATGATTGGGAAACGATAGAACCATATGCTTCTTACGGCGCAATAATTGCTTGTGAAGACAATGATATTTCAAACATCTCAAGTGTATATACGAATCATTCAGCGGCCTTTCAATTAGGAATGGATTATTTGATTGAGAAAGGTTATAAAAAAATTGGTTATTGCACGGGAAGGAAATTAGGGCCAAGTAGCCAAAAACGTTTTGATGTTTATAAACAGCAATTGCAATCTATAGACGAAGAGGTTAATGAAGAATGGATTTTTACAGAATGTTTTACACTAGAAGATGGTGTAAAAGTGGCTCATAAGTTAAAAGAGATGCAGGATCTTCCTGAAGCATTAATAGTAGCAGGTGATGAAGTTGCGATTGGGGTTATGACAGAAGTTGAAAAATTAGGGATTCAAGTTCCTGAGGATTTAGCGATTATTGGCTTTGATAATCAACCTATCTCGCAAGTGTTACAATTGACAACTATTGATCAAAATTTAAAGGAGATAGGGAAAACTGCTTTTGAAATGTTGCATAGAAAAGTGAATGACGAGAGTTCTGAACAAGAAAAGCTGGAAATTCCATACGAACTTGTGGAACGCTCTACAGTTTAATCGTAATCCGTTATGTGTATAATCGCATAACGGATTATTTTTTTGAAATATCTTTGACAGGAAACGCGTTTCATACTTTATAAAGGAGTTAAACCGGTCTGTAATAATCCATGGATTCTTTTCAAGTGTTAATGCAGTGAATAGAATTTGGAGGAATATGCATGAATGAACTTTTATCGAGTATGAAAAAGTATGTAGATGATGATGAAAAGATTCTGGCTTTTGTGGTAGGGATATTTGAGAAGGATAATTTTATATTATCGTATCAACATGGGGTTTTTGTTGCCACTACTAGACATCTCCTTTTTTACGGGAAATTTCCGTACTATTCTTCAACATTTAAAGAGTATTCATATTTGCATATAGATAGCATAGATTTTCATCCGTATTTTGAATTTACTTGTAGTCATGAAACCATTCGCGCTAAGTATATTCAGAAAGGGAATGTGGAGCGATTTGTCCGTGCAGTTAGAGCAAATATGAATAATTAATCAACCCTCTGTTTAAACATAATATTTCAATTTTTAAGAGGGAAAATGCGGAATAAAAACCACTTCTAAACCTCTAGGAGATAGTGATACAATGTCAAATGGGGGGAGGGTATGAACTATGGTTAATCAACGTATAAAGGAAATAACACTAATTACAATTGGTTCATTATTATTCGCAATTGGTATTAATTACTTTGCAATTCCAAACCGTTTATCGGAAGGTGGAATTATTGGTTTAACGGTTGTTACGTACTACTTATTTGATTGGTCACCAGGAATTGTGAACTTTGCTATAAATGCAATTTTACTAGCTGTTGGTTATAAATTTTTTGATAAGAAAACAATGATTTATACAATTTTAGGGATTGTAGAAACATCTTTGTTTTTATACGTTACAGAACATATTGAGTATCATGTAAATAGTGATACATTATTAGCAGCTTTATTTGCTGGTTTATTTGTGGGTATTGGATTAGGCTGTATGTTCAAAGCCGGAGGTACATCGGGAGGATCAGCAATTTTAGCTCAGTTAGCAAATCAATATTTAGGTTGGAGTGTAGGGAAAGGCGTACTAATTATTGATATTGTTGTAATTGCTGGTTCTGTATTTATAATAGGGCAAGAAAAGGCGATGTATACACTTGTGGCTGTGTTCATTGGAGCGAAGGTGATTGATTTCATTGTAGAAGGAATGGACACAAAAACGGCTGTTACGATTATTTCGAATCAACCAGATTTAATTCGTGAAGCTATTACGAAAAATATGACACGCGGTGTTACTGTATTAGAAGGGCGCGGCGGATATACTGGTAAAAATAAAGAAGTTTTATATGTTGTTATTAATAAACAAGAGCTTGTTAAGTTAAAACAAGTTATTAGCCGGGTAGATGAAGATGCTTTCGTTGTTATACATGATGTACGTGATGTACTTGGCGGTGGCTTTAAAGCAAGCTAAAAGGTGAACGAGTAAATTCGTTCACCTTTTTTAATTCTTACAAAAATGTAAGTGTAATGTAATGAGATTCAATAGTAGATTTTATTCCCCCTTTTTAAAATGGATGTATATATATCCTGCAGAGGAGGAATGTTTATTATGAAGAAAAAAATGATCACTACTATAATAGCGATGATAGTGATAGTAGTAATGTTACTGCCTACGAAACTTGGACCGGTTATCGATAAATATAATCCACTGTATAAGACGAAAGAATACTATACGGTTGTGAATACAATTGGTCAGCATATCGGTGATGAGTGGTATGAATATGAATTTATTGCATTCGATGAACGTGGTAGAGAGCAGAAAATAAAGAAAACGGTTAAGCATATGTTAAAGAGAGATGAAGCATTAAAGGTTTTTGCAAAAGGGCGTTACGGTGAGTCCATTGAAGAGATTGAGGTTGCAAATATTCCTATAAATGCGAAGAGTAAACTTTTAACGGTGAGATAGCGAAATATACCCCCATCTATTTTTTGTCGAAAATAAAAATACTGGGTAAGGGTATTTTTAAGATTAACAAAAAAGCCTTAGTCCATATAGACTAAGGCTTTTTTATTATATAAAGGGGAAGGGGGTACATTGTAGTAGCATGGGTGAAAGGTATAAGAAGAGTAGCTACTAGCAATGTAATTTGGTTATGTGATTGTTCTTCTTATTTGGCTTACTTTCTAACTTTATTGTACGAAATATAAGTAAGGAGAACTATCGAATTACATTACACATAACTTACAAACATGTAAGCCTTCTGTAATGTAATTCGATAGTTAAAAGATAGTAATTTTCATATAGTGTAACTAGAAAGTCTCAATGTATTACTTTCTATTTGTAATGAAGAATGAAAAACCAACTAATTTTTAATAATCCTCATCTGAATAAAGATGGGGATCTTTTTTAAACCTTACAACATTGTAAGGTTTACGTAAGTTAATTCGATAGTAAATTTGTCATATTTTTTGCATAATAGATACAGATAGAAAAATAATTAGGGATCTAGTAAGAAGGGAGAAAAATGGGATGCGTAAAGAAGAAGTAGTGAAGTTACCAATTAAAGATTTCTGTAGCTACTTTACTGTTGCCGTAGTGTGTATTGGATTATTTGATATCATAACAAACTTAATTGTTAAATAATATAGATGCTAAAACAAGAAAGGAAGTCCTTTCTTGTTTTTTTTATGGGGGCATAAAGATGAAATGGATTGATAGTCATATACATGTTGATCAATATAAGGATGAAGAGAAGAGCAGATTACTAAAAGAGGTGGAAAATAGTAAGGAAATAAAGGGGCTTATTGCGGTATCTATGAATTATCAATCTTGTAAGGAAACGTTATCTTTAGCGAAGAAGTATCCCTTTATATATCCAGCGATAGGGTTTCATCCAGAGCAACAGATTCATAAAGAAGAGTGTGAACAGATTTATCAACTTATTGAACAGAACGCAGAGGAAATTGTTGCGATTGGTGAAGTAGGTTTGCCCTATTATTTGAGAAAAGAAGATGAAAGAATTGCTGCAGATCCATACATAGCTGTATTGAAAAAATTTATAGAACTAGCTAGTAAGTATAATTTGCCGATTGTATTACACGCAGTTTATGAAGATGCTGACATTGTATGTGATTTGCTAGAGAAATATAAAGTTTCACGTGCACACTTCCATTGGTTTAAAGGAAGCGATGAAACAATGAAACGGATGATGAGAAATGGTTATTATATTTCGATTACACCGGATGTTTTACATAAGGAGAAGATTAGAAAAATCGTTTCGTATTATCCGCTTGAATATATGATGGTAGAAACAGATGGTCCGTGGGAATTTCAAGAAGATGTTATAACGCACCCAAGAATGATTCGAGAGGTATTAAAGGAAATTAGTTCTATAAAAAACATATCCATTGATAAGGTCGCAGAAACAATATATGAAAATACAAGTCGATTTTATTTGAAAGGATAGGAGAATTATAGTTTTAATCATGTAACGGAAAAAGTAAAAGTTGAATGTATTTAGTAAAATGCCACGGTTTGATATAGGACAAAAAACCACCAAGCGTTCCGCTCGGTGGTTTTGTATTAGGATTCTAATTTTTTCGCACGTTTTAATAATAAAAGAAAGACAATGATAACGAACCCTAGTATAAGGAAGAAGCCATATTGCTTTATATAATCAATTATGTCATTCGCACTGGTTGGTTTTTCAACGTGAATGCCGTCTTTATTCGTCGTAATATGAATATCTTTCATTTTTACTTCATTCTTTTCCTTTTGTAAATCAATCCATTCTATATTTGGAATACTTTCTAGATCCTTTAATACTTCTTTTAATGGTTTCACACCTAAGTAAGGATGATAGAATGCTCCAATAATCCCATCGGATAATTTAGAAACAGATAGAGCACGTTCTTTCATTTTAGCAATAGTTTGTGGCTTATCTTCTTCAATAAATCCGACTGTTTCAGGCAATAGTTTCATTCCATGTAAAAATGACGGAGTACTTGTATAATATGGTGAGTGCATGGATTTCCAAGTTGTATCATTTAACTGTAGTTGTCCTACATAAGTTGAAAAGTATCTTGATAATATTTCATATCCTTTTTGAGACATCGTGTAATGAGGTGCTTCAAAGGCAACAGGATATAGTTTAGCAGCTACAAGTTCTTGAATTCCTTTTTCGATATGATCTTTCGTATATTTTTCCTCAAACTCTTCCCCTTTTTTTACATATTGGTTATATGCCTCTATATTTGGAAAGTCATCTTTTGTCTTCGGTTTTTCATGCTTCGGTTGGCGAATTGGTTGATCTGTTTTTACATCCCAAAATTCAAAGCCCTCACCTGTTTCGCTGTCATAAAATTGGTGAGTATAACCATGCATAATAATTGCTGCACCATCATCTTGCATAGATTGTAAAAGATCGACTAGTTCGGGTTTATCTTTTAGATGTAGTGTTTTACCTGTATCTGGATCTGCATATACAGGAATAACAGTGATCATGTAAGGAATCTTCTTCTCTTTTAGTAATTCAGCAATTTCTTTCAATTGATTTATATCTGCTGCTGGGTGAACATCCTCAAGACGTAAATAAGCTTCAACTTTATTCGTCGTTGGTTTTTGGCCGAAATAAGAAAATAACATTTCACCGACGTAATGAGACATCCAGTCAAAGAGATTAGGTGTTGCAACATAATAAGATGTTTCATGCTGAACGATTAGTGGATTAGTGTTATTTGAGCTTAAAGCGTTAGCAATCACAGTTCCATTCGTATCAAATGATTGAATTAATCGTTCCTCTTCTAAGGTATTTTTTAGCTTCTTGTCTGGATATTCAATTTTGTTAACTCGTATATCGTCACTCTTCAATGTAATGAAAGAAAAACGGTTAGATAATTGTTCAACATTTTGTCCTAATACTAATACAGGGCCGGAGAAGTTTTCTAGAAATTGTTTCGTTTCATTAGAAAACGCTTCTTTTGTTTCACCGATATAAACAATATGTGTATAGGAGGATACGTTATTAATTGAAGTTGCTTCTTTTAAGTTTTTTACGGTTATATCATTTGTAAAATGTCCTAATTGAGTATTAAGGATTTGGACATTATTTGAAACTTTATCGTCTTGTGTACTATACAAAACAAGTACTTTTGGTTTTGATGATGTTTGTGCAGAGGTGTAGGTAGGGATGAGTAGTAAAATGCTGAACAAGAGTGTTAGGCATTTTTTCATTTTGTATGCTCCTATTCTATATATAGAGTTCAGTTTACAATTATATACAATAAATACGTTATAGTCTATGAAAGTTACATTTTTGCACGTATTTACCAGCTGTTTTTTCACAAAATCGGTCTAAAGCATGATGATAATATGTATAGTTATTTGCTATGATAAAAGAGTAATAGAATGTAGGTAATTGTAAAGGGAAGGCTGAAAGGGGACAAATTTCAGCGGAGAAAGAGGTAGAGGTAGTGAAGAAATTCTTTGTAGGATTTTTAGTTGTCCTTGGAGTATATTTATATTTCCAAGGAAAGTCTGAAGGAATGGATAAGCTAGTGAATGGAACAAGTTATGTTGATTCAGAAGAAGCAAAACAGGTGAAACAAATCATTATAGAGGAAGCGAAGAAAGTAAATCTTCCAGAATGGATACCTCTTGCAATTGCTGAGCATGAAAGTCGATTAAATCCAAGGAGTGTTGGAGATAATGGAACTTCATTCGGATTGTTTCAACTACACCGCGGCGGCGGGCTTGCACCAGAACATTTAACTGATGATGAGCTAAAAGATCCACGTACAAATGCACAAATTGCAATGCCGCATTTGATGAAAGGATATAAGCGCGGGGTGCAAAAAGGTTTGACTGATTTTGCATTACTGAAATATATAGCGAATACATCTGGATGGCCAGGGAATTTAGGGCCAGAGTGGACGGATAATAACATGAAGTATAACATCGGATTAGAAGATGTGTACTATCGAAATAAAGGTGTAATAAAAGAGTAGGTTTTCTATACCTACTCTGTTTTTTTATGAATAATTTCATCCTTTTCTTTCGTGAAATACTGCGTGAGTTGTATTTTCACCTCTTCTAGTTTTGTAGAAACTTGCGGTATTTTATATCCTACATACAATGGTGAAACGACAAATCTAGGTACAACTTTACAAATGATTTTTCCATTTAAGTAATAGAAGAATAAGTTATAACTACTGCATCCTTTATGGAAATCTGTCAGTATGTAACGTACAGTTTGCTGAATGTAATTTGCCATTTCAGCTATATATGAAATATTATCAATGATTATATTGAATTCAGTGAAGCCAATAATGGGACGCTCTGAAATATTAAGCTCAATGCATTCATTTTTTTGAACAATTAACCCTTGGAAATTTTCTTCTTCAATATTTTCAAGATAATCTACATATTTCATTCCGATAATTTGCATGTGTGCATGATGCAAACTTCCACCTGAAAATGGACCGTGATTTTTATATAAAATCACAGATGCGAACTCTTCGTTCTTCTGTAAGTGTAACCAATGTTGAATAGAAAATTGCATTAATTTTCTCATATGTTCTTCTGTATATGTTGCGATATGATCTTCGCAATTATCGGTTTCGATTAACACTGTTTGAAATGTATCTTGTAATGTAGGAAATTTATTTTTTAACCAAATAATAGAACCATCAGTTGCTAAAATATCCGTTAATTGTTCTTTATCGCAAAATGGACATGCAGCGCTTCTATTCCGAATACTTTCTGGTTTTTGTTTACCAATATCGTTTAAAAAATATAGTTGTTGTGTATCCATTTGTATATATGCCCCTTTAAAATATGTGTAAAAATCCCGCTTAATACATTCGGGAAAAGGAGAAGGAAATCCTCTAAAGGAATAGGGGAAAAATAAAAGACAAGATATCCTCATTACGATAGGGTACCTTGTCTTTTATTTTTTCTCTAATAGCGTGTATGGATAATATAGAACATTTTCATTATTTTTCTTTTTTCTATTTTTTATTGTGTATAAAGTAATTGCTGTGCTTGCAATGATAATAATGGCTTTCTTCATATTCATATACCCCTTTTTATTGTTGGTTTAATTCTTGGCTAACTGCTTTTGCATCGACTAAAGCGTGTAAAATCATTTTCACCATGTTCATCATATTTCTTCACTCCTTTTTATAGTTCATTTAGTTCTTTTACAACTGCTTGTCCGTTCACTAATACCTCAAAGATTGCTTTTACGATTTCTTTCATCATGTTTGTTTCCTCCTTTTGTTTGTCTCTCTTGTTTACATCTTTATTGTATAGGGAGGCATCTTTTCGTACTATCGCTTTCCATTACGTGAACATAACAGTTTTGTAAGATTTGATGTCACTTATTGAAATGTTTAGTCTATCTTCATTATTTTCAGAAAAATGACTATTCAAACATGAAATTGGAAAGTATAATAAAGAAGTAAGTATTAAATTCCGTACGAAAGGGGTGAATGAGATGAAACGTTCTTTAGCTGCACGTGCCAAATTTTTAGATTTTATCTATTTTTGTCGTGCGATTTTTCATGATGTAGTTGTTAACGGGATACGTATGCCCTTTTTTAACAATTGCATAGTGACTATTGAACGATAGAAATCTCTTCACCCATTTTTAATAAACGTGTGAAAAGGGAGCTATTTGGCTTCCTTTTTCTATGCCGAAAACCATGGGGAATGTTTCTTTCTCATGGTTTTTTATATTGAAAGGAGTACGGAAAATGACTATTTGTAGTGTAAATAATGTAACGAAATCTTTTGGTGGAAACACTATATTTGAAAATATATCGCTTGAAATAAAGAATGGTGAACGTGTTGGATTAGTTGGTCGTAACGGTAGTGGGAAGACAACAATCTTTGGGCTTCTAACGGGAATGGAGAGTTTGGATGCAGGAGCCATTCATATGAAGAAAGGTACACGTATTGGTCATGTCGCACAAATTCCGAAGTTTGATGAGGCTATGACTGTATATGATGTATTGAGTTCTGCTTTTAAAGTAGAAAAGGAATTAGAAAAAGAAATGCATGCTTTAGAAAAAAATATGGCGGTGGAACAGGAACAATCTGCTTTGGAAAAGCTAATGGAGAGGTACGGAGTCATTCAAGAAAAATTTGCGTTTCTTGGTGGTTATGAAATAGAAGCAAATATAATGAAGGTAGCAAATGGCTTACAAGTGACAGACTTATTTTCAAGAGTATTTACAGAATTAAGTGGAGGAGAACAGACGAAAGTAAGCCTTGCATATATGCTATTGCAGAAACCAGATTTACTTCTATTAGATGAACCAACAAATCATTTAGATTTATTTGCAGTTGAATGGTTAGAGCAATTTTTAAAAGAATACACTGGAACAGTTATGGTTATTTCACATGATCGCTATTTCCTTGATGAAGTTGTAACGAAAATTTTTGATTTGGAAGATGGAGAGATTCACGTGTACCATACGAATTATTCTCAGTTCGTTGAGGAGAAGGGAGAAAGATTACTTCAAGAGTTTCAAGCTTATCAGGAGCAACAAAAGAAAATAAAGAAAATGAAAGAAGCAATTAAGCGTCTACGTGAATGGGCAAATCAAGCGAACCCTCCGAATGAAGGATTGCATAAAAGAGCGAGAAATATGGAACGTGCGTTAGAACGTATAGAGAAATTAAAGAGGCCAATTTTAGAACGAAAACAGATGGGTCTTCAGTTTGAAGGGCAAGAGAGAAGCGGGAAAGATGTTGTTGTAATGAAAGAAGTGAGTAAAGGTTTTGCTGGCCGACCTTTATTTGAACAAGCGAATTTACATGTTCGTTTTCAAGAGCGTGCGGCTATCGTTGGTCGTAATGGTACAGGAAAGACTACATTATTAAAACTACTATTAAAAGAAATAAATCCAGACGTTGGTGAAATTCGAATTGGTAGTAGTGTCAAGATTGGTTATTTATCACAGCATACGTATGGAAATGTGAAGAGTAATGTATTGGAAGCGTTTAGAGAGTATGTAGCTGTAACAGAAGGAGAAGCAAGACATATATTGGCTAAGTTTTTATTTTATGGTCCAGCAGTATTTAAGAAAGTAACGCAACTGAGCGGTGGAGAAAAAATGAGGTTAAGACTTGCGCAACTTATGTATCAAGACATCAATTTTCTAATTCTAGATGAGCCGACAAACCATCTTGATATTGAATCAAGGGAAGTTTTAGAGGAAGCCCTTGAGCAATATAATGGAACAATCCTAGCTGTTTCACATGATCGTTATTTTTTAAATAAGTTATTTGAAAAGACGTACTGGATTGATGAATGTAAATTATTTGAGTTTGCAGGAAACTATGCATGGGCTCGTCAAAAATGGGAAGAAAAGCTTGAGAAGCAAGTAATAAAGCAGAAACGCCAAGGGAGAAAGAGTGTTGAAATGGTTCCAGTAAAAGAGAAAAAAGCTAGGAATCTTGAAGAGATTGAAAATGAGTTAATGCATGTAGAAGAAGATATATATGCAATAGAATGTGAAATGGAACATGTAGCTGATGTTGAAAGACTTGAAAAATTATATGAGGAAAAAACGATGAAAGAGTTGTTACGAGCGAAGTTATATAGTGAGTTAGAGAATATTGTGGAGTAAAGAGTAGAAAGCCACTTCCTTTCAGTTTTGTTGGAGGAAGTGGCTTTTTCATAATGATATTTTGCTTTAAAGATTAAATGAAGCGATGTGTTTCACGTGAAACAGTAACTTAGATAAATCCGTGTTCCTCAATTTGCATAGCTTGTGAAGCGTATGAAATGATAAGGTGAAAAATAAATGTCATTAGTGGCTTTTCAATAGGAGTAATCACAAAAACAAAGGCTAATTATTTCCCGAGAGATAAAGTGAAACTTTAATCAGTGGGGGGGTTACTGCCCGGCAAATAGCGGGATAAATATGTGTAACAGAGACTAGTGATTGAAAACGAAAAGAGAGCAAAGTTACAGCTTTACGCGCTGAACTCTGCTCTCTTTCTGCGTGGCATCTTCTCTTGTTGAAATTATAATAGCGATCCCGAGCATGATAAAAAAAGCTAAAAAGAGGACGAACTTTGGGAAGAACGGGAATAGTAATAGCGCCCCGACTATCATAATTGTTAATAATACGTAGTGCAGGACGTATTGGAATAGGTTGTCCATATTTTCGCCCCCTTTTTGGTAATTGGTTATTAGTATTCTATGTTTCATGCTGAAGAAATAGAAGTAGATTTTTAAGTTTTTAATACGAATTATAGCTGAGTTTTCTTAAAGTATAAGAATAGAGTGATAATTTTGGAAAAATTCTCAAAATATTTATTTAGAAAGAATTGACAAAATATACTGAACGATATAAGCTAATAACCATAAAGTCTACCGGAAAGGTCGGAATAAGATTGTTACCCCTCAAAAACATCTATTTTTTTCTGATTAAAACCGACTTTTCCGATTGGCTATAAATGTGCTGTGGGAGGCATACATAAGCTAATAAGTTCAAAGGGTATAACTATTAAACAGTTAGGGTGGGGACAATGAAGAAAAAGACAAAAAAATGGGCTGGTGTATTTTCAGTATTACTTAGTAGTTCGCTTGTGTTATCTGCTTGTGGGGGACAGGAGGATACGGCTTCTACAGAACCAGTAAAAAAGCAGGATTTAAAAGATTCTAAGATTGAATCAATTCCAGCTACAGATAAAAAGAAAAGTCCAGAGAAAGCAAATCAACGAAAAGATACTTTCATTACAGCCATTTCTAAGCCAGGGGGAGTTTTCCTTCCGTATTTCCAAGATAATGGTTGGGATGGAAATGTAACGTCGGTTATTTTTGCTTCATTAGTAACAACAGACAAACAAAGTAAACCTGTTCCGGATCTTGCAGAAAAATGGGATATTTCTGCTGACCAGTTAACATATACATTCCATTTACGTAAAAATTTAAAATTTAGTGATGGGTCGCCTCTAACAGCGGATGATGTAGCATTTACATTAACACTACTTCATGATAAAGCGTATGAAGGTGGATTGGATATTGCTCAGTATGCTGTTAAAGGTGGGAAAGAATATAAAGAAGGAAAAGCAACTTCTATTGAAGGAATCCAAGTTGTTGATCCACAGACAATTAAAATTACAACTGAAAAAGTTAATTCACAGGCGCTAACGAATTTAGGTGGCCCAGTGCTATCAAAAGCTTATTATGGAAAAGATTATAAACAAAATACAAGTTTAGACTATTTAAAAGCATTATATGGGCAACCAATTGCAGCGGGTCCATATAAATTTGAAAAATATGTTCCAGGTCAAGAAGTCCGCTTTGTTGCTAACGAAAATTATTATGCAGGTAAACCAAAAATTAAAAACTTTATTTACAAAATCACATCAGGTGATACTGGATTCCAATTATTCCAAACAGGTGAACTGGACTATAGTGGATTTAGAGCGAACCCTGAAAATATAGACCAATTAAAAGGATTGGAGTTTGCAAATATTAATCTTGAATCATCAAGTGATATTGCTTATATCTATGTAAATAATAAGAAGTCGTATTTGAAAGATAAAAAGGTACGCCAAGCACTTACTTATGGATTAGACCGTAAGAAGTATGTGGATACAGCTTTACAAGGCTATGGCTCTGTCGCTAACGTACCAATTGCTCCAGTTTCATGGGCATATACAGAAGAAGGTATTAATAAATATCCGCACGACGTAGAAAAGGCTAAAAAATTATTGGATGAGGCTGGTTGGAAAGTAGGTTCTGACGGGGTTCGTGAAAAAGATGGTCAAAAATTAAAATTAACATACTACGCATCAAATACAGGTAAAACAAATGATATCTTTATTCCAATTGCAAAAGAAAGTTACAAAGAAATTGGTGTTGAATTAAATCCAGAGTTGATGGACTTTAATACGATGCTTTCAAAAGTAGGAAAAGGTGACTACGATTTAGCGGCAGTTTCAACACCAGGAATTAGTGATCCAAGTGAAGTTGTAAGTGAGTACTTATCAACTAATCCAAAAAGTGATACGGGTTATAATAATCCGAAAGTAGATGATTTGATTGTAAAAGGTATAGGAACGACAGATATTGAAAAACGTAAAGCGATTTATAAAGAGCTGTATAAAGAGTTAAGTGATGATCCACCAGTTATTTTATTAAACTATCGTAAACTACTGTATGCTCATAATGCACGTATAAAAGGAATTGATCCAGAAAAGTACGATAGCATCAGTTCCAACTTACCAGTGTTATCTATTGAACAATAAGGGTTGACCTAAATAATAGAAGACGTTTTTTCACACAGCAATGAAATGGTAGCTGTTTTGAAAAAATGTTCTTCTATTTTTAAGTAAATAGGATTGGGGAGACAAAAGGTGAAAACATATATCATTCGTAGGTTTCTACAAATGATTCCTACATTGTTTGGTACGTCTATTATTATCTTTTTCTTATTTGCACTCTTACCGGGTGATTATATCGATTCAAATCCAAAATTAACACCAGAGAGAGCTCAAGAATTAAGAGAGTTGTACGGTTTAAATAAACCGATTATTGAAAGGTATTTTCATTGGCTAGTGAATGCTTTGCATGGTGATTTTGGATTTTCTTTACAGTACCAAGAACCGGTAACTTCATTACTTAATAAATTCATTTGGAATACATTTATTGTTGCTGCTGCAGCTTTATTTTTCACTTGGATTATTGCTCTTATTATTGGGGTTATTTCTGCAACAAAGCAGCATTCTTGGTTTGATAGATTGGTAACAATCGGTGTCTTTGCAGCAATGTCATTTCCATCATTCTTTATCGGACTATTTTTAATTAAATTATTAGCAGTTGATTTAAAGTTATTACCTATTGGTGGCATGATTGATATTGGGAGTAACTCAACAGGGATAGCATACATATTAGAAGTATTACGTCATATGATTCTACCTGTATTTATTTTAACGCTTCTTGGTGTAGGATCGTTAACAAGCTATTTTAGAACGGGCATGTTGGATGTTATTAGGCAAGATTATATTCGTACTGCTCGTGCAAAAGGTTTAAAAGAAAGAACCGTTATTTATAAACATGCATTGAAAAATGCAATTTTGCCAGCAATTACATTACTCGCTTTTGAATTACCGGGTTTATTTTCAGGAGCCATTATTATTGAACAGATTTTTAATTGGCCAGGGATTGGGAGTATTCAATTAGAAGCATTAAACTTTCGTGATTATACGGTATTAATGGCCTTTACAATGTTTCTTTCTTGTTTAACAATTATGGCTAATTTCTTAGCTGATATTGTCTATGCGTTTGTTGATCCAAGAATTCGATTGAAGTAAGGGGGGAAAGATATGGAGACTATTACACCTATAATAGAGAAAAAGAAAGAACGGAAAAAGAGAAATGAATCATCACCATGGCGCCAAGCGTATAAAAAAATCAAGAAAAATAAGATGGCACTGTGTGGCTTATACGTTTTAATATTTATGTTTTTATTTAGTTTTATTGGTCCAATCTTTTCACCGTATGCTGATGGGAAAGTACAAGTAACACAAATTAATAAACCACCCAGCCTGTCACATTGGCTTGGGACAGACCAGTTGGGACGGGATATTTTAACTAGACTTATGCAAGCAGGGCGTATTTCATTAACAATCGGTTTAGCGTCGATGCTACTATCCGTTATACTAGGAGCTCTATTAGGAGCAATTGCTGGTTTTTATCGAGGAGTTGTAGATCATTTAATTATGCGTGTTGCAGATGTGTTAATGTCCATTCCAGGATTACCACTACTTATTATAATGGGAGCAATTTTATCAGAATGGAAATTACCATCGGAGTACCGTTTATATGTTGTAATGATTATTTTAAGTTTAGTAGGATGGCCAGGACTTGCCCGTCTTGTGAGGGGACAAATTTTAACATTGCGGGAGCAAGCCTTTATGCAAGCGGCAGATGTATTAGGATTAAAAGATTCTCGGAAAATCATTCATCATCTAATTCCTAACGTCTTTCCGTTACTTATTGTTGTAGCAACTCTAGGTGTGGCTGGATCTATTTTAAGTGAGTCCGCACTAAGTTACTTAGGTCTCGGCGTCGTCCCACCTACGCCATCATGGGGGAACATGATTAGCGCAGCTAACTCATTAATTGATTTCCAAAAGCGTCCGTGGTTATGGATTCCGCCTGGTTTTGCAATCTTTATAACAGTTGTATCAATTAATTTACTTGGTGATGCACTTCGTGATGCGTTAGATCCAAAGATGAGACGGTAGGTGAGAAGGTATGAGTAGAGCGGTAGTAGAGCTAAAAGACTTACAAACACACTTTCAAACGGAGGAAGGGACAGTGAAGGCTGTAAACCATGTTAGCTTTGCTGTTCGGGAAGGTGAAACGGTTTGTGTAGTAGGAGAATCAGGTTGCGGGAAGAGTGTAACGGCCTTATCTATTATGGGGCTTATTGCTGAATCTGGCAGTGTAGTAGGTGGAGACATTTTATATGAAGGAAAAAGTCTTTTAGGAATGAAAGAGAAAGAACTTCGTAGTTTACGAGGCAATGATATTGCGATGATTTTCCAAGAACCGATGACATCGCTAAATCCGGTCTTCACTGTAGGTGAGCAAATTGTAGAAACGCTAAGGGAGCATGAATTACTTAGTAAAAATGAAGCGTATAAGAAAGCAATTGAGTTAATTCGTAAAGTTGGCATAGCCCGTGCTAATGAAATTGTTCATTCTTATCCGCATGAATTGAGCGGCGGGATGTTACAACGTATTATGATTGCTGTTGCGCTTAGTTGTAATCCTAAGTTATTAATTGCAGATGAACCAACAACAGCTCTTGATGTTACGATTCAAGCTCAAATATTGGATTTACTAAGACAAGTGAAAGAAGAATTTAAAACGTCGATCTTATTAATTACACATGATTTAGGTGTCGTAGCAGAAATGGCTGATTACGTTGTCGTTATGTATGGCGGGAAAGTTATTGAAGAAGCTCCAGTACTAGAGATATTCCAAAATCCAAAACACCCTTATACGAAAGGATTGTTGAAATCAAAACCAGTAATGGGAAAACGAATAGATAAACTATATTCTATTCCAGGGCAAGTTCCGAATTTAGTTGGTTTAGGTGAGTTTTGCTACTTTAGTGGGCGTTGTGAGCATTGTATGGAAATATGTGAAAAAGAAGCCCCAAATCTAAATGTAAATGATGAAAATCATAAAGTAGCTTGCTGGTTATATGAGGAGCGTGCGGAACGATGAGTGAACCATTATTAGAGGTGAAAAACCTAAAGACATACTTTCCAATTAAAGGTGGCATATTTAGTAGAACGATTGGGCATGTAAAAGCAGTTGATGGAGTAAGTTTTACTATTAATAAAGGTGAAGTGTTTGGTCTCGTTGGCGAATCAGGGAGCGGAAAAACAACGATAGGAAAAACAATTTTACGTCTCGTTCAAAAAACGGAGGGGGAAGTGAAGTTTAAAGGGAAAGATGTTCATTCTTTATCCAAGGATGAATTGAGAAAACATCGCCCTAATATGCAGCTCGTTTTCCAAGATCCATTTAGCTCATTAAATCCGAGAATGAGAATTGGTGAAGCGCTTGGAGAGCCGATGTTGGCCCACGGATTAGCGACGAAAGAAAATGTTCGTGAAAAGGTAATTGAAGTATTGGAGTTATGTGGCTTAGCTCCTTATCATATTGACCGGTATCCCCATGAGTTTTCTGGTGGACAACGTCAGCGTATCGTAATCGCAAGGGCTATGGTATTAAATCCAGAATTCATTGTAGCTGATGAACCTGTGGCGGCACTAGATGTATCTATCCAAGCACAAATTATTAATTTATTTAGTGAGTTACAGGAGAAAAAGGGATTATCTTATTTATTCATTTCACATGATTTGAGTGTAGTAGAACATTTATGTACGAAAATCGGAATTATGTATTTAGGTACAATTGTGGAGACGGCGCCGCGTGATGAGTTATTTACCAATCCGCTACATCCGTATACAAAAGCATTGTTATCAGCTGTTCCAATACCAGATCCAACAGTGAAGCGAGAGCGAATTATACTAGAAGGGGATATTCCAAGTCCAGCAAATCCACCTTCGGGTTGTCGTTTTCATACACGTTGCCCGTTTGCAACAGATGTTTGTAAAAAAACAATACCAGAATTTCGTAATGTTGGTGATGATCATTTTGTTTCTTGTCATCATGTATAAAAAAAGGACTCTTTCAAATGGAAAGAGTCCTTTTTTTATTTACTAGATGAAGTTTGTTTCAATACAAATTGCTCGATTGCGTGAGAAACACCATGTTCATTGTTTGTTAATGTTACAACATCACATAGTTTTTTTACATCTTCTTCAGCGTTGCCCATTGCAACAGATAAGCCTGCTACTTCTAACATTGGTACATCATTAAAATTATCACCAATAGCAACTGTATCTTCAATAGGGATATTAAAATGAGCTGCCATCTGCTGTAGCCCGTTTCCTTTATGTCCATTCTTATCCATAATTTCTAAGTTAGTAGGAGCTGATGCTGTAACCATAATATCAGCGTCTTCTTGTAACACGCTTAATAGCTGTGCGCGATGCGCTGCATTAAATGTTGAAATGAAGAATTTAGATATTTCTAGTTCTTGGTTATTTACAACATCTTCTATTTTTTTGAAATCGGTAATTAGGTTCGATTTCTTTTGCTTTTCTGTAATTCGTTCAAGCTCCTCTAATGTAACATCGAGCGCATGCTTATTTTCTTCGAACGCTTGCATCACTTGATCTTGCCATGTATATGGAGAATAAACTCCTTTATTCGTATATAGCTTATATGGGAAACCTTCAGATTCTAGTAATTTTGCAAGTTTGTACACTTTGTCGTTTTGTATACAACGAGAGTTAATTACTTTTCCATCCACATAAACAATAGCCCCATTGCTTGCTCCGACTGGAAGAGATAATTTATATTCTTCCAATAGCTTTAAAGCATCCTCTTTCGCACGACCAGAACAAATCATTACAATATGACCAGCTTCTTGTGCAGTTTGGATTGCTTGTAGGTTTTCTTTGGAGATTTCAAGATTAGATGATAGTAGTGTACCATCCATATCTAATGCGATTAATTTCAAAATGACCACCTCTTTGTTTTTATTATACATAGTTATATAGAGGAAACATATAAACTTATCTTGGAAAGACGGTATTTTATCTCATATTAAAAGTAAGTAAAGATTAGATAGGTTTAGTGTCACTAAATAAACTGTTTGTAACAAAAATAGAGAGGAGGATGACTATATTTCACTTTATGACTGTAATATTACACGAATGTTACAAACGTGAGTTTAGTGAAAAGCGCATTAAATAAAGGTTTTCAGGGATTATTATAAAAAAACGTAAAAAAAGTGTAATAAATTTCACGTTATTATATTGCAACGTAACAATAGTTATGTTACATTAATGTTACAAACGTTACGTTATCAAATTTAATGTAACGTTAACATAAAAACTATGAAATAAACATTTCTTAGAAATTACATATAGATAACTTATGAAAAGGGAGGATAAATGATATGAAAGAGCAAGTATTACAAGTAACAAAAGGTGACTTCGTAGGATCAGCAAGTGGAGCGGTAGTATTAACAGCATTAATCGTATTTCTATCAAGCGTATTAGTATAATAGAAACTTTGTAACAAAAGAAAAAGAAGGGAGAATGAAAGATATGAAAGAGCAAGTATTACAAGTAACAAAAGGTGACTTCGTAGGATCAGCAAGTGGAGCAGTAGTATTAACAGCATTAATCGTATTTCTATCAAGCGTATTAGTATAATAGAAGTTTT
>NZ_PCOB01000022.1:0-20639 GCF_002975115.1 Bacillus sp. MYb78 | reverse complement strand
TTTGTAACAAAAGAAAAAGAAGGGAGAATGAAAGATATGAAAGAGCAAGTATTACAAGTAACAAAAGGTGACTTCGTAGGATCAGCAAGTGGAGCGGTAGTATTAACAGCATTAATCGTATTTCTATCAAGCGTATTAGTATAATAGAAACTTTGTAACAAAAGAAAAAGAAGGGAGAATGAAAGATATGAAAGAGCAAGTATTACAAGTAACAAAAGGTGACTTCGTAGGATCAGCAAGTGGAGCGGTAGTATTAACAGCATTAATCGTATTTCTATCAAGCGTATTAGTATAATAGAAACTTTGTAACAAAAGAAAAAGAAGGGAGAATGAAAGATATGAAAGAGCAAGTATTACAAGTAACAAAAGGTGACTTCGTAGGATCAGCAAGTGGAGCAGTAGTATTAACAGCATTAATCGTATTTCTATCAAGCGTATTAGTATAATAGAAGTTTTAAATCAAACAAAAATGGAAGGAGAATGAGGGATATGAACAGTGAACAAGTGTTTCAAGTAACAAAAACGGATTTATTAGGATCCTTAGGTGGAGCGGTAATATTAACATCATTTATTCTATTCCTTGCAAGTGTATTAGTATGATATATGTAAATACAACCATTCAAAAAAAATAAAGACTCTAACGTATTAGTAAGCAGTTAATATGTTGGAGTCTTTTTTATTTTCTTCTTATATACCTTCAAGTATTAAAGTTACCTCATTATTTAGCATCCATGGCTAATTAGACGCTGCGGTTGCAACTTGATTCAACGAATAATCAAAAATCCACTGAGTAAAAGCCTGATTGGTGAGGGCTGATTAAAGTTTCACTTTATTTTAAAGAGAAAAAAGTCGAATTTTATATGTAAGAAAAAAAGAGGAATTTGACAGAAAAGATAGAAAATTTTAAAGGTCAGAATTTGTTAGCTTGCTAACTAATTTCTATTTATTTATGTTGGAAGCGTTTTCGGTTGGTTTTAAGTATGGACCATTTAATCTATTTACAGGGGGATGAAGATATTATGAAACAAAAATCTATGGATACGCTAGCTGCACAAATGGAGGACTTTTTTCCAGTACGTGATGTAGATCATTTGGAATTTTACGTAGGGAATGCAAAGCAATCGAGTTATTATCTTGCGAGAGCATTCGGATTCAAAATTGTGGCTTACTCTGGATTAGAAACTGGAAACCGTGAAAAGGTATCTTATGTTCTTGTGCAAAAAAATATGCGTTTTGTTGTGTCTGGAGCTTTAAGTAGTGAAAATCGTATTGCAGAGTTTGTAAAGACTCATGGTGATGGCGTGAAGGATGTGGCACTACTTGTTGATGATGTTGATAAAGCATACTCAGAAGCAGTGAAACGTGGTGCCGTCGCAATTGCTCCACCAGAGGAATTAACAGATGAGGACGGTACATTGAAAAAAGCAGTTATTGGTACGTATGGTGATACAATTCATACGCTTGTAGAGCGTAAAAATTATAAAGGGGCATTTATGCCAGGATTCCAAAAGGTAGAGTTTAATATTCCATTTGAAGAGTCTGGCTTAATTGCTGTCGATCATGTAGTTGGTAATGTTGAAAAAATGGAAGAGTGGGTTAGTTATTACGAGAATGTCATGGGCTTTAAACAAATGATTCATTTTGATGATGATGATATTAGTACAGAGTATTCGGCTTTAATGTCGAAAGTTATGACAAATGGAAGCCGTATTAAGTTTCCTATTAACGAACCAGCAGACGGAAAGAGAAAGTCACAAATTCAAGAGTATCTAGAATTCTATAATGGAGCTGGTGTACAGCATCTTGCTTTATTAACAAGTGATATTGTTAAAACGGTTGAAGCGCTTCGTGCAAATGGGGTGGAGTTTTTAGATACACCTGATACTTATTATGATGAGTTAACTGCACGAGTTGGAAAAATCGATGAAGAAATTGATAAATTAAAAGAATTAAAGATCTTAGTAGATCGTGATGATGAAGGTTACTTACTACAAATCTTTACGAAACCAATTGTAGATCGCCCGACTTTATTTATTGAAATCATTCAACGTAAAGGTTCTCGTGGATTTGGTGAAGGAAACTTTAAAGCGTTATTCGAATCAATTGAAAGAGAACAAGAGCGTCGCGGAAACTTATAAGATTTATATCCACCAGCAAAAGTCCCTTTGCTGGTGGAAATTTCATTTTTATAAGGAGGAATCAGGATGAAATTTGTTACATTTCGTCTTCCTTCAAAAGAAATACGGGCTGGATGGCTTGAAGGTGACAAAGTAATAGATATGAATCTTGCTAGTGAAGGGAAAATCCCTTCTTCTATAATGGCTTTTTTAGAGAAAACGGATGAGTATGTAGAAGTAGTGCGGAATATTAAGAATCCAAATAAGGGTATATATGCTTTAGAAGAAGTACAATTGACAGCTGCTCTTCCTAATCCGAGTAGTATTCGAGATTTTTACGCATTTGAACAACATGTAAAAACAGCTCGTGGACGAAGAGGACTAGATGTTGTGCCTGAATGGTATGATATTCCGGTTTTTTATTTTACTAATCATCGTGCTGTAATTGGTTCCGGTGATTTTGTAATTGGTCCGAAAAAGTCTAAAAAGCTTGATTACGAGTTGGAGATTGCTTGCGTAATAGGAAAAGAAGGGCGAAATATTTCTCGTGAGCAAGCAGAGGAATATATTTTTGGTTATTGTATTATGAACGACTGGAGTGCGAGAGACTTACAAGCAACAGAAATGAAAGTAGGTCTCGGTCCTGCGAAAGGAAAGGACTTTGCAACTTCGTTAGGAGCACATCTTGTTACGAAAGAGGAATTAGATGTTTATCGTAATGGTGATCGATATGATTTAGAAATGACTGCTCATGTAAATGGAAAACTATTATCAAAGGGAAACTTCCAAGATATTTACTATACATTTGCTGAAATGATTGAACGTGCTTCAGAGGACGTGACGTTATATCCAGGAGATGTGATTGGTTCTGGGACAGTAGGAACAGGCTGTATTTTAGAACTTGGTACAGAAGAGTGGCTACAAGATGGAGATGTTGTAGAGCTGTCGATTACTGGTTTAGGTACACTACGTAATACGATCAAAAAAGAAAAGGAAGCGGGTGATGGGCATGTTTTATCGTCACATGGGAGAACTACCTCATAAACGACATGTACAATTTCGTAAAAAAGATGGATCGCTTTATCGTGAACAGGTAATGGGAACGAAAGGATTTTCTGGTACGCAGTCTATTTTGTATCATCACTATATGCCAACAGAAGTAGGTCATTCTGCATTATCGCATTCTTGTCAGTTGCAGTATGAAGAGGATGTTGCTCTTTCTCATCGCCACTTCCGAACGAAAGAAAATAAAAAAAGTGGTGATGCAATAAGTGGACGAAATTTCATACTTGGAAATGAAGATTTGTTAATTGGAGTAGTGAGCCCAACAGAAAAAATGGATTATTTCTATCGTAATGGTGATGGCGACGAAATGTTATTTGTTCATTATGGAACAGGGAAAATTGAAACGATGTTTGGAACGATACACTATAGAAAAGGCGACTATGTAACGATCCCAATTGGAACGATTTATCGTGTTATTCCAGATGAAGGTGAGACTAAGTTTCTCGTTGTAGAGGCGAATAGCCAAATTACAACGCCGCGTCGTTATCGAAATGAATATGGACAATTGTTAGAGCATAGTCCGTTTTGTGAAAGAGATCTTCGTGGTCCAGAAAAATTAGAGACCTATGATGAAAAAGGCGAGTTTGTCGTAATGACAAAGTCAAGAGGCTATATGCATAAACATGTTTTAGGACACCACCCGTTAGATGTTGTTGGATGGGATGGCTATTTATATCCGTGGGTATTTAATGTAGAGGATTTTGAACCAATTACAGGGCGCATTCATCAGCCACCGCCAGTACATCAAACATTTGAAGGGCATAATTTTGTTATTTGCTCTTTCGTACCACGTTTATACGATTATCATCCAGAGTCAATTCCGGCACCATATTATCATAGTAATGTTAATAGTGATGAAGTTCTTTACTATGTAGAAGGAAACTTTATGAGTCGCAAAGGTGTGGAAGAAGGTTCTATTACACTTCATCCGAGCGGAATTCCCCATGGGCCGCATCCGGGGAAAACAGAGGCAAGTATAGGGAAGAAAGAGACACTTGAATTAGCTGTTATGATAGACACATTCCGTCCGCTTCGTATTGTAAAACAAGCACATGAAACAGAAGATGAAAAGTATATGTATAGCTGGATTGAACAAGGTTCATATACTGTGAAATAAGTAAAAAAAGGCATGCTCTCAATAAGGGAGCATGCCTTTTTTGTGGAATCGACATGTATAATAATACCAAAAATAGTTGTCGAAAGATATATAGAAAGAATGATAAGGATAGTGCATATTCAGAAGAATTTCTACTTGTTTCGACAAAAGTATTGACTAGGAAAAGCGTAATGAGTAAAATAAAAAAGCGAATTAAAAATTTTCAGAAAATTTAAAACTTGGAGGAGTGAAAGATGAAGCAAATTTTTCAAAAGAAGCCAATTGCAAAGTTAATGCAAGAAAGTAAGCAAAAAACGTTAGCAAGAACATTGGGCGCGCTAGATTTAACTATGCTTGGAATCGGAGCAATTGTTGGAACTGGTATTTTTGTTCTAACGGGTGTTGTGGCAGCGAAACATTCTGGGCCAGCTATTATATTATCATTTGCGATTGCCGCGCTAGCTTGTGCCTTTGCTGCATTTTGTTATGCTGAATTTGCTTCTTCAGTTCCTGTCTCGGGCAGTGTGTATACGTATACATACGCGACGATGGGGGAAGTATTCGCATTTTTAATTGGCTGGGACTTAATGCTTGAATATTTACTTGCTACATCTGCTGTAGCAAACGGTTGGTCTGCATATTTTCAATCTTTATTAAAGGGGTTTGGAATCCACATTCCGACTATTCTCTCCTCGGCTCCTGGTACAGGAAAGGGTGGGATAATTGATCTACCTGCAGTTCTAATTATTTTAGTGATGACAGTTCTTTTATCTAGAGGTGTTCGTGAAAGTGCACGAGTAAATAACGTTATGGTATTTATTAAAATAGCAGTTGTTCTTATTTTTATTTTTGCTGGTTTTAATTATGTGAAACCTGAAAACTGGACGCCTTTCATGCCATTTGGTTTAGATGGTGTAATGGCTGGAGCGGCCACAGTATTCTTTGCATTTATAGGATTTGATGCAGTTTCAACAGCGGCAGAAGAAGTGAAACGTCCGCAACGTGATTTACCAATTGGTATTATTGCATCGTTATTAATTTGTACAGTTCTTTATATCGTTGTTTCGCTTATTTTGACAGGAATTGTTCCATACGGCCAGCTAAATATATCAGATCCAGTTGCTTTTGCACTGCAATTTATTGGACAAGATGGCTTAGCGGGGGTAATTTCAGTAGGAGCAATTACAGGGATTACAACAGTAATGCTAGTTATGATGTATGGGCAAGTTCGTGTTTCTTATGCGATGAGCCGAGATGGTTTATTACCGAAGCGTCTTGCTAAAGTTCATCCGAAATTTAAAACGCCATTTTTAAATACATGGACAACGGGAATTATTGCGGCACTGATTTCAGGATTAATAGATTTAAATGTTTTAGCACATCTTGTAAACATGGGGACATTGTCAGCATTTGCACTCGTAGCTGTTGCGGTAATTGTAATGAGAAGAACCCATCCAGACTTACCAAGGGCATTTAAGGCTCCGCTTGTACCATTTTTACCAGCGTTAACAGTGATTTTCTGTTTATACTTAATGCTTCAATTATCGGGGACAGCATGGATTAGTTTTGGGATATGGATGGTTATTGGTATAGCGGTTTACTTCTTATATAGCCGAAAACATAGTGCTTTAAATAATAGTAAAAAAGAAGAAGATGTTGCGAATTTATAAGCGAAAAAAATCCATTCTAATGCTGTTAGAATGGATTTTTTTATTTGAAAATTTACATTTTTCTGAACTTATTATAAGATAATTGTTGGCTAACTAAAGGAGTGAAATGATGAAAAATACGTGGCGTGAGTTAAGGGAGATGGACCGTAACGTATGGATTCGATTTATTGGAGAGACGTTAAATGGAATTGCAATGATGATGTTAATGCCTTTTTTGCATTATATTTAAAAGATAAGGTAGATTCGTTGTTGGAAGTTGGGGTTATTATGGCGCTTTCTCCAATTGCTGCAAGCTTTGGTTCACTTATAGGAGGGAGAATTGCTGACATATATGGAAGAAAGCCGATTATGATATTTTCTATGGCAAGTAATGCATTATTAATGCTCGGTTTTCTATTTATAGAAGGATTTATTCCATATGCAATTTTATCTATTTTTTTAGGATTGAGTAATTCTTTATTTCATCCAGCTGCATCAGCTATGGTCGCAGATGTAACGGCACCAGAAAAAAGAACAGAGGCATATGGTTTATTACGAATGGGACACAATATAGGTGCTGCGATTGGTCCGATAATGGGAGCATCAGTAGTTGTGTTGTCAAAGAATCTTGTGTTTATTATTGCCTCTTCTACAATGCTATTTTATGCGTTACTTGTATTACTTCTTATTCAAGAGACGATGCCAAAGAGGACAGATAAGGAAGAACATAAAGAAAAGGAATCTGGGGCAGTTTGGAAAATTGTCATGCGAGATAAGGCATTAATGATTTACTTATTAGCAGGTATTATCATTTCGATGGGGTTTTCTCAAACAGAAGGCATGTTGCCACTACATTTTGATAACGAAATGAAGCGTATTTTTGGAGCGAATAATCCATATCCATATTTAATGGCGTTAAACGGACTATTAGTTGTTTTATTCCAATTTCAAATTTCAAAATGGGCTACGGATAAACCAGTCGGGAAGACGATGTTATATGGTGCATGTTTGTTCGGGATTGGATTATTTTTTATAGGGTGGTTACCGAAGTGGTTTGGAGAGTTTAATACAAATGCTACAGTTATTTTAATAACACTACTGTTCGTTTATGCTATATATACGTTAGGTGAGATGATTATGTCGCCTGTACAGATGACATTTGTAGCAAACTTGGCCCCTGAGCATTTGAGAGGGACTTATATGGGCGCTGCAAGTTTGCAGTGGATTACAGGAAGCGCATTTGGTCCACTTTTGGGAGGCTTTTTATTAGATCGATTACTTGGCCACTTGCTATTTACAATTTTAGCTGTAGGATGTGTAGTTGCAGGTATTGTATATATTTCTTTAGATCGCCTTGTTGAGCAAAGGCAAAAAGATACACTAACCAAACAATCTTCTTAGTAAATAGGTGACATACACAAAAAAGGGGATTTCTACATATTTTAGGTACATAACTAGATAGGATTACCATTTCATTTTAAAATTCACCTTTGTATAGTAGTGAAATAGAAAAAGTGTAGAAAACCAATAAGTAGTGTCATTTAATTATTTGTGGAAGTTACATTTTATTTCAAATAGGAACTACCTATTTTTATAAAAAGTGCTAAAATAGAAAAATGAAAACAATTGGTTAGGGTGATTTCAGTGACAAAAATTAAATTAGGTTTATTATATGGTGGAAAATCAGCTGAGCATCAAGTTTCGTTACAGACGGCTCTTGCTGCTATTAAAGCGTTAAATCAAGATAAATTCGAGATTCATCCAATTTATATTACAGAACAAGGTCAATGGGTACGTGGTGAGCGTATTGAAGGTGAAGTAACAGATGTTGAAGCTTTAAAAATGAGTAGTGCAGAAAATGCGATTTCTCCGTTATCATTAAGTACAGAGATTATTCCATCTGCAGCTTCTGAGGAAAACGCTATTGACGTTATTTTCCCATTACTACATGGACCAAACGGTGAAGATGGAACGGTTCAAGGATTATTAGAATTGATGAATATTCCTTATGTAGGAAATGGTGTTCTAGCATCATCTGCTGGTATGGATAAAGTTGTTATGAAAAACATCTTTGCAGAGGCTGGTTTAAAACAAGCAAAATATGCGTCTTTCATTCGCAGTGCATGGGAAAAAGATCGTCAGGAAGCTTATTCTAAAGTAGAAGATAAATTAGGATATCCTTGTTTCGTAAAACCAGCAAACCTTGGTTCAAGTGTTGGTATTAATAAGTGTAAAAATCGTGAAGAACTTGAGAATGCATTTGTAGAGGCATTCCAATTTGATCGCAAAATTATTGTAGAAGAAAATATTGTAGGTCGTGAAGTAGAAGTTGGGGTACTAGGTAATGATGAGCCGAAATGTTCAGTTGTAGGTGAAATCGTTCCGAAAAAGGACTTCTATGATTATAAGTCGAAATATATCGATGGTGATACGGCGTTAATTATTCCAGCTGAAATGACAGAAGAAGAATCTGATGTGATTAAGCGTGATGCAATTATTGCGTTCCAATCATTAGATGGTGCAGGCTTAACGCGAGCTGATTTCTTCTTAACGAAAGACGGAGAAGTGTATATTAACGAAGTAAACACTATGCCAGGATTTACACCGTTTAGTATGTTCCCTCTATTATGGCAACATACTGGGTTACCGTATCCAGAGTTAATCGAAGAGTTAATTCGTTTAGCGATTGAACGTCACGAAGAAAAACAAAAAATTAAATATACAATCTAACAAAAAAAGGAGGAAGCACTATTCGTAGGAATAGTGCTTCCTCTATGTAAGGAGCGTTTCTATATGATAAAGCGAATGTTAAAGCAAGTAGAACAGATGGTAAATGGTACTGGATTAGCAGAGCAATATGAGGGAACTATTATTCAAGGCGTGTCTATTGATACGAGAAAAATTGAAAAAGGAAACTTATATGTTCCGATTCAAGGGGAGCGTTTCGATGGACATGCTTTTGTAGATAAAGCAGTTGAAAATGGAGCTGTAGCTACATTGTGGATGAAAGATGTAGCAAATCCACCCGAGAATCTTCCGGTTATTTTTGTAGAAGATACGCTATCTGCACTGCAAATGTTAGCGAAAAACTATCGCGATCAATTGGATGTTAAAGTTGTTGGTGTGACAGGTAGTAACGGTAAAACATCCACGAAAGATATTGTGACAAGTATTCTCGCGACTAAGTTCAAAGTTCAAAAAACAGAAGGGAATTTCAATAACCATATTGGGTTACCTCTCACTATTTTAAACTTAGAAGAAAATACAGAAGTAGCTGTATTAGAAATGGGTATGTCAAGCCGAGGAGAGATTGAATTTTTATCTAAGTTAGCTCGTCCTAATGCAGCTATCATTACGAATATTGGTGAAGCACATTTAATGGATTTAGGATCTCGTGAGGCCATTGCTGAAGCGAAATTAGAAATTGTTACAGGGTTACAAGAAGGTGGCGTGTTCGTATATAATGGAGATGAGCCGTTATTAACGAATCGTGTTCCTGAAATGAATTTAGCAGCGGAAACAGTTACGTTTGGTGATGCAAGAGCCAACGATTACTATCCAACAACTGTAACATTACAGGCAACTGGGACACATTTTAAAATGAATAGAGATGAAAATATTTCATTCTACCTACCGGTGTTAGGAAAACATAATGTGTACAATACACTTGCTTCAATGGCAATTGCGACACATTTTGGTGTGACGTGGGAAGAAATGAAACAAGGTTTAGTAACACTTCAAATGACGGGCATGCGTATGGAGATTGTAAAAACGGATAGTGGATTAACAATTATCAACGATGCTTATAATGCAAGTCCGACGGCTATGGAGGCAGCATTCCATTTAATGAATGGTTTAGATGGATTTACTAAAAAAATCGTTGTGCTTGGTGATATGTTAGAACTTGGAAATCAAGAAGTGCAGTTCCATTATGAGGTAGGTAAATTAATCGATCCAGCAAAAATCTCACATGTATTCACATACGGTAGATTAGGAGCTCAAATTGCTGAAGGAGCGAAAATTAATTTCCCTAATGAACGTGTAAAGGCGTATGATAATAAAGAAGAGTTAGTAAGAGATTTACAAGCAGTAGTCGATGCGAAAGATGTTGTATTAATAAAAGCATCTCGCGGTATGAAATTAGAAGAAGTAATTACGATGTTGAAATAATTGGTGTATATAAATAGGGATGATAGTCACGAAAATAGAAGAAACTTATAATAAGCGCTTACAGTAAATGATAAAAAAATAAAAGTAAAGAAAAAGGCCCTGAATATAAAATAAGGTAACAGTTGGGTTTGCTTTTTACACATACAAAACTTATAATTGATAAAGTGTAATAACGTTTAGAAGTATTTTCGTGAAGAATATACGCCCGGTTATATACGTGAGCATTCAGGAAAAGGGCTTTTCCGCAAATTCGGAAAACGCCTTTTTTTAAATGATAAGTATAGGATAGAAAAGGAGAAGTAACATTGACAACATTTCGAGAATTAGGATTAAGTGAGTCTTTACTGCAATCGGTTGAAAGTATGGGCTTTGAAGAGGCTACGCCGATTCAAGCTGAAACAATTCCACATGCATTGCAAGGTAAGGATATTATTGGGCAAGCGCAAACAGGTACAGGGAAAACAGCAGCATTCGGATTACCACTATTAGATAAAGTGGATACAAATAAAGAAGCAGTTCAAGGTATTGTTATCGCGCCAACGCGTGAATTAGCAATTCAAGTTGGAGAAGAGCTATACAAAATTGGTAAACATAAACGTGTTCGTATTCTACCAATTTATGGTGGTCAAGATATTAACCGCCAAATTCGTGCTCTAAAAAAACACCCACACATTATTGTTGGTACGCCGGGTCGTATTTTAGATCATATTAACCGTAAAACACTTCGCTTACAAAACGTAGAGACTGTTGTTCTTGATGAAGCGGATGAAATGTTAAACATGGGCTTCATTGAAGATATTGAAGCGATTTTAACAGATGTGCCAGAAACACATCAAACATTATTATTCTCAGCGACAATGCCAGATCCAATCCGTCGTATTGCTGAGCGTTTCATGACTGAGCCTCAACACATTAAAGTAAAAGCAAAAGAAGTAACAATGCCAAACATTCAGCAGTTCTATTTAGAAGTGCAAGAAAAGAAAAAGTTTGACGTGTTAACACGCTTACTAGATATTCAATCTCCAGAGCTTGCGATCGTATTCGGTCGTACAAAGCGTCGTGTTGATGAATTATCAGAAGCATTAAACTTACGTGGTTATGCAGCAGAAGGTATTCATGGTGACTTAACACAGGCGAAACGTATGTCTGTATTACGTAAATTTAAAGAAGGTGCTATTGAAGTTCTTGTTGCAACAGACGTTGCTGCACGTGGTCTTGATATTTCAGGCGTAACACACGTATACAACTTCGATATCCCACAAGATCCAGAATCATACGTTCACCGTATCGGTCGTACTGGCCGTGCAGGTAAAAAAGGTATTGCAATGTTATTTGTAACACCACGTGAATCAGGACAATTAAAAAATATCGAGCGCACAACAAAGCGTAAAGTTGATCGTATGGAAGCACCGACACTTGATGAGGCATTAGAAGGTCAACAACGTTTAATCGCCGAAAAACTTCAAAGCACAATCCAAAATGAGAACTTATCATACTACAAGCGTATTGCAGAAGAAATGTTAGAAGAGAATGACTCTGTAACAGTAGTAGCTGCTGCTTTAAAAATGATGACTAAAGAGCCGGATACAACTCCGATCGCTTTAACATCAGAACCACCAGTTGTTTCAAGAGGTGGCGGTTCTAAAAAACGTGGCGGTAACGGAGGCGGATACCGTGATGGTAACCGTAATCGTAGTCGTGACGGACGTGGCGGTGGCGATGGTCGTAACCGTGATGGACGTAATCGTGACGGAAACCGTGATCGCAATCGTGATGGAAACCGTGATCGTAATCGTGATGGTGGTAGTCGTGGTCGTAGAGGTGAAGGTCAAGGTCGCCCAGGATCTTCAAATGGACGCGGCGAAAGAAAACATCATAGCCGTCCACAAGCTTAATAAAAAAGAGAATGCCCTTTGTTGGCATTCTCTTTTTTTATTTCTGTAATTGTGCATACTACATAGTAGTTATGATAGAAAAGGGGCTGTTATATGCTTGTAAGGCTTGGTTACGTTGCGATGAGTGTGCATTTGAAGAATGCATCCCCATCTCAAACGATGACGTACGCACAGTTTCAGAAAATAGATGATCGTGATGCTGCAATTCGTAAACTTGAAAGAATTGCTAATTCCAATTTGGAAAATTGTTTACGTTTATTAAAGCATAATAAGGGACATGACATATCTTTCTTTCGGCTTAGTTCTAAGCTCATTCCTTTAGCGAATCATGAGGAATTGCTAGAGTGGAACTATATTCGTCCTTTAAAAGAAAAATTGAAAGAATTAGGTGAATATGCAATTCATATGAATATGCGAATTGATTTCCATCCAGATCATTTTGTTGTACTAAATTCACCTGAGGAGAGTGTTTTTAAACAATCTGTAAAGACATTGCAGATGCACAAAAAATTATTAAAAGGCATGGGGATTGAACATAAGCAACGATGTGTACTACATGTTGGAGGAGGGTATAAAGATAAAGAACTTGCATTAGAGCGTTTTATAGAGAATTGGTCTAATGTCCCAAGGGGTATTCAAGAAATGATTATATTAGAAAATGATGATACAACTTTTACGTTAGAGGAAACATTATATTTAGGAGAAAAATTAGATATTCCCGTCGTGTTTGATTTGCATCACCATATGATGAATAATGAGCAAGAAGATTGGTATGAAGATTGGGCACGTGTTGTTCATACGTGGGAAACATCTTTGTTACCGGTTAAAATGCATATCTCTAGCCCTAGAGAGGGAAAAGATCCAAGAGCTCATGCAGATTATATTAATGTAGACGCATTTTTATCTTTTTTAAGAAGGATAAAGGGAAGTGTTCCGCAAATTGATTGTATGATTGAGGCGAAGATGAAGGATGAGTCTTTATTTCAATTAATGAGGGATTTAAACGAACAGGTAGATGTAGAAATTATCGATGGTGCAAGCTTTTATATTAAATAAGCTTTGCACCATCGTTTTTTTTTGTTAAAAAAGGAGTTAAAATGCCGCCGGTTATTAAACCTGTTAAATGACTGATCGGATTGGCGGAAGGATTAAAGAAAGTAAATAGCAGTAATAGAAGTATCACAATTGAGAAAATGGCAATTTCTTTTGGTTTTGAAGAGCGGTATCGATTGTACAATAAAAATAATTGTGCGCCTAATAGTCCGAAAATACCACCTGATGCACCTGCGTGAATATATTCAGGAGGCATAATAATATAAGAAGAAATATTTCCGGAAATTCCAGAAAGAAAAAATAGAATAAAAAAAGAAAAGTGTCCGAGTTGCTTTTCGATAGAAGAACCAAGTGCAAACAAAAAAATACTATTAGAAAGAAAATGTTGTAAGTCTACGTGTACCAGAAGGGAAGTTATGACACGCCACCATTCTCCTTTAGCGATATATTCATTAGAGGCTGCCAGTGGGAAGAGGAAAAAGTCGCCTAATATCATCATGACTAAGTGAATAAAAAGTAAGGTGAGAATAGTCGGTTGTAAAGAAATCTGAGTAGATCTTATTAGCATACGGTTACTATCACCCCTTTTGCATCAGAAAGATTCTCTGTTATTCTTATCAATATGAAAGAAGAAAGTTAAATAGAAGAAGGGGATTTTGAAATGATTATAGGGATTGGAATCGATATTATTGAATTAAATCGTATTGAAAAAATGCTAGATGGAAAGCTTAAATTTATGGAACGTATTTTAACAGAAAATGAACGTAATGTTGCTATGGAGCTGAAAGGAAGTCGTCTTACAGAGTTTGTAGCTGGAAGGTTTGCAGCGAAAGAGGCGTATTCAAAAGCTGTAGGTACTGGTATCGGGAAAGAAGTGAGCTTTTTAGATATTGAAGTGAAAAATGATGAAAGAGGTAAGCCGATGCTGATTACAAGTACAGAGTATGTTGTTCATTTATCAATTAGTCATAGTAAGGAATTTGCTGTTGCTCAAGTTGTTTTAGAAAGCTCGTCACGCTAGTCTGCATATTTTATATCTTTGTCTCATATATTTGAGGTAGCGATAAGGAAGGTACATCTTCCATTCATTTATAGGGGCAAAGGGGCTGAAGTGATGAAAAGGCGTCTGTTTTTAGTTCTTGTCGGTTTGTTGACCGTTTTTGTGTTGGCGGGTTGTGTGGAAAAGAAACAAGATGATGTCGTGAGAGATTTAGAGGCGAAAGTAAAAGGGATGAAAAGTTATCAAGCTGAAGCGAAATTATCTATTAAAACAGGGAATGAGCCTCAGGAGTATAATGTAGAGATTTGGCATAAGGAACCGTCTTTTTATCGTGTGAATTTAAAGAATGCAAAAAAAGATCAGAGCCAAATCATTTTAAGAAATGAAGAAGGTGTATTTGTATTAACGCCAGCACTTAATAAGAGCTTCCGTTTTCAAAGTGATTGGCCGCAAAATAGCAGCCAGGCTTATTTATATGAATCACTTGTAAGAGATATTTTGCAGGATAAGAAAAACCTTACTTTCGAGAAAACAGATAAGTATTATATTTTTAAAACAAAAACAAACTATCAACATCAAAATATGTTGCCGAAACAAGAGATTACGCTGAAGAAGAGCGATTTGACTCCAGTTTCAGTGAAGTTAATGGATAATGATCAAAATGTTCTTGTAAAAGTAGATTTCTCTAAGGTGAAATTCGATGCGAAATTTGATAAAGGTGCATTTGATACGAAACAAAATATGTCTAGAGCGCAGGTAGATGTTCAAACAACAGCAAAAGAAGACAAACCGTTTGCTATTTTGTATCCACTTGATACACCGCAAGGTATGACTCTGCAAGATGAAAAAGAGTTGAAGACAGACAGTGGCAAGCGTGCGATACTCACATACACTGGAAATAAGAAATCCTTTACTTTAATACAAGAAAAGGCAAAAGTTGCAGAGGCTTCATCAGCGGTAAGTGTAAGTGGAGAACCAGTTGATCTTGGGTTTACGATTGGTGCATTGACGAAAGACTCTGTAACGTGGTCGCATAACGGAGTAGAATATATGCTCGTGTCTAAAGGTTTAGAGCCGAAGGAGCTACTAATGGTTGCTCGTTCAGTTACAGCGAAGCAGGTGAAGTAAACTTCTTAGACGTGGTGATATATGTGCACCACGTCTTTTCTTAGTTTGAAGGTGGATTTCATAAAAGAAGCATATAAAAGAATAAGCTTCGCATATCGTGTATAAGGAAGTGTATTTATGGAAGAAGCACCATTTTACCGTGACACTTGGGTGGAAGTGGATTTAGATGCCATTTATAACAACGTTACGCATATTAAAGAGTTCATCCCAAGTGATGTAGAGATTTTTGCTGTAGTTAAAGCAAATGCATATGGGCACGATTATGTACCGGTGGCTAAAACGGCATTAGAAGCGGGTGCAACAAGGTTAGCAGTTGCTTTTTTAGATGAAGCTTTAGTGCTTCGGAGGGCTGGTATTACTGTGCCGATTTTAGTGTTAGGTCCCTCGCCGCCGCGTGATGTAAATGTAGCTGCTGAAAATGATGTAGCGCTAACTGTTTTTCAAAAAGAATGGGTGGACGAAGCAATTAAACTTTGGGATGGTTCATCTGTAATGAAATTCCATATTAACTTTGATAGTGGTATGGGGAGAATTGGAATACGTGAAAGAAAAGAACTGAAAGCATTTTTAAAGAGTTTAGAAGGTGCACCGTTTTTAGAGTTAGAAGGAGTATACACGCATTTTGCAACGGCAGATGAGGTTGAGACTTCGTATTTTGATAAGCAATATAATACGTTCTTAGAGCAGTTAAGTTGGTTGAAAGAATTCGGAGTGGATCCTAAGTTTGTCCATACAGCTAATAGTGCTGCCACGTTACGTTTTCAAGGGATTACATTTAATGCAGTGCGAATTGGGATTGCAATGTATGGATTATCTCCTTCTGTAGAAATACGTCCTTTTTTACCATTTGAATTAGAACCGGCGCTATCACTGCATACGAAAGTAGCTCATATTAAACAGGTGATTAAAGGTGATGGAATTAGTTATAACGTCACTTATCGAACGAAAACTGAAGAATGGATCGCGACTGTAGCGATTGGTTATGCAGATGGATGGCTTAGAAGATTACAAGGATTTGAAGTGCTTATAAATGGTAAAAGGGTACCGATTGTAGGGCGAGTAACAATGGATCAGTTCATGATTCATCTTCCTTGTGAAGTGCCGCTTGGTACGAAAGTTACGCTTATTGGAAGGCAGGGAGATGAGTATATTAGCGCTACAGAGGTTGCGGAATATTCAGGGACTATTAATTATGAAATTATTGCAACGATCAGTTTCCGTGTGCCAAGAATATTTATACGGAATGGTAAGGTTGTAGAGATAATTAATTACTTGAACAATATATAGAAGGTAGTATGATTGCTTCTTGTCATTGGATTGACTGTTCATTACTGGATAATAAGCTCTTTTTGATGAGAAGCTTTTTACTTATAATCATTTTTTATATAAGTTACACGTAAGTTTTGAAGAGGAGTTCTATTGTTTTTAGTTAGTTATGAGATAAAAAATTTAAGAAGATGAATGTTTTGTTTATGAATTGGAAAACATAAGCAAGGAATAAGGAAGTCTTTGCAACAGGCTCCATACAATGGTATTATTACAATAGGTGTCATATATATATTTGGGTGTGTAGTTGACGGTGGAGGTGTATTTTTGTGTCCGAATCAAGTGTAACTACTGAAATCGTGGTTCGGTTGCCAAAGCAAATGGTAACGGAATTGGACGGAATTGGAAAACAAGAGAATAAGAATCGCCATGAACTAATTTGCCAGGCAACACAATTGTTATTGCGTCAACATAAGACGAAGAAACGCTACCAACATGAATCAATGCGACGTGGGTATATTGAAATGGGAAAAATTAATCTTGGTATTGCATCTGAAGCTTTCTTAGCGGAGTATGAAGCAGCTCATACAGTAGAACGCTTAGTTAGCGGGGGGTAATATTTTGATTGTAAAACGCGGCGACGTGTATTTTGCAGACCTTTCCCCAGTTGTTGGTTCTGAGCAAGGAGGCGTTCGTCCGGTTCTTGTCATTCAAAATGACATCGGAAATCGTTTTAGTCCAACGGTGATTGTAGCGGCTATTACTGCACAGATTCAAAAAGCGAAATTACCCACTCATGTGGAAATTGATGCGAAAAAGTATGGTTTTGAGAGAGATTCTGTTATTTTACTTGAGCAGATTCGAACAATCGATAAGCAACGCTTAACGGACAAAATCACTCATTTAGATGAAGTGATGATGAGTCGTGTAGATGAAGCGTTACAAATTAGTTTAGGACTAATAGATTTTTAAATCGGCAGTTTAAGTTGCTCTCTTTGAAGGGCAACTTTTTTTTATTATAGAGGAGGTTACGGTTGTATATGGAAATGGTAGATAATCGACAAGCGTTAATGAAAATGTTAGTGAAAGAATTAGGCTTTAGCGAAAAGCAAGTTCGTCATGTTATTCAATTAACAGAAGAAGGTAACACAGTTCCATTTATTGCTCGTTACCGAAAAGAATGGACAGGCTCTTTAGATGAGGTGCAAATTCGTGCGATTTTAGAGAGATGGCAATATATGATGCAACTTGAAGATAGGAAGGAAGAAGTTATTCGTCTTATTGATGAGAAGGGAAAACTGACAGGAGAGCTGAGACAGCAAATTGTTAAAGCTACAAAGTTGCAGGAAGTAGAAGATTTGTATCGTCCATATAAAGAGAAAAGAAGAACGAAAGCGACGATTGCAAAAGAAAAAGGGTTAGAACCGTTAGCTGAATGGTTGTTGTTATATAAGAAAGAAGATCCGGCTAAAAAGGCAGTGGAATTTATTAATGCAGAGAAAGAAGTGCAATCTGCAGAAGAAGCTTTACAAGGTGCACAAGACATTATTGCAGAAATGATTTCAGATGAAGCTACGTATCGTAGTTGGATTCGAAATATTACTTTTAGAAAAGGTATTATGTCTTCGTCTGTAAAAGGTGAAGAAAAAGATGAAAAGAATATATATGAAATGTATTACAGTTATGAAGAACCATTGCAAAAAGTAGTACCACATCGTGTATTAGCAATGAATCGCGGTGAGAAAGAAGATATATTGAGAGTTTCTGTTGTCCCACCAGTAGATGAGATATTAAATTTCTTATATAAGAAAGTAATTCGTGATAACGATTCTAAAAGTGCGCATTATGTACAATTAGCGATTGAAGATGGTTATAAACGATTAATTCAATCTTCAATCGAAAGAGAAATTCGTAAAGAATTAACAGAAACAGCTGAAGAACAAGCGATACACATTTTCTCTGAGAACTTACGTAACTTATTATTACAACCTCCGATGAAAGGGAAAGTCGTGCTAGCGGTAGACCCGGCATATAGAACTGGTTGTAAATTATCTGTAGTAGATGATACGGGGAAAGTACTACATATTGATGTTATTTATCCGCATCCGCCTGTTCGTAAATATGATGACGCAAAAACGAAAGTTCTTTCTATTATAGATAAATATCAAGTTGAAATGATTGCAATTGGTAATGGGACAGCATCTAGAGAAACAGAGGAATTTATAGTAGATGTATTACAAAGTGTGAAACAGGAAGTCTTTTATATTATTGTAAATGAAGCGGGTGCTAGTGTATATTCAGCTTCTGATTTAGCTCGTGAAGAATTCCCGAATTTACAAGTTGAAGAGAGAAGTGCCGTTTCTATTGGAAGACGTCTGCAAGACCCACTGGCTGAACTTGTGAAAATTGATCCTAAATCAGTTGGGGTTGGACAATACCAACATGATGTATCTCAAAAGAGATTGAATGAGTCATTAACATTTGTAGTAGAGACAGCTGTTAACCAAGTTGGGGTTAATGTAAATACGGCTTCGGTTGCATTGTTACAATATGTTTCAGGTTTATCGAAAACTGTTGCGAAAAATATTGTGGCAAAGAGAGAAGAGGATGGGAAATTCACAAAGCGCACGGAATTAAAGAAAATCCCACGTTTAGGTGCAAAGACGTACGAACAATGTATAGGTTTCTTGCGTATATTAGAAGGAGCGAATCCATTAGATAGAACAGGTATTCATCCCGAACAATATAAAAATGTTGAATTGTTATTGAAGAGTTTAGGGTTATCGATAGATGACGTAGGACAACCGCAATTACAAAAGAGATTGGAAGAAGTAGAGATTTCTAAGTTGTCTCAAGAAACGGGGGTTGGGGAGCCGACGTTAGTTGATATTATAGATGCGCTCATTAGCCCAGAACGAGATATGAGGGATGAGTTGCCTAAACCACTTCTGAAAAAAGGGATTTTGAAATTAGAAGATTTAAAACGTGGTATGGAACTAGAAGGAACAGTGCGTAACGTTGTTGATTTTGGTGCTTTTGTTGATGTAGGCGTAAAGCAAGATGGTTTAGTGCATATTTCTAAGCTTAGTAAACAGTTTGTAAAGCATCCGTTAGATGTTGTATCAGTAGGACAAATTGTAAAAGTATGGGTAGATGATATTGATACAAAAAAAGGACGCGTTGCACTATCTATGTTGCCGATTGAATAGTAAGAGAAGAGAGCAGATGAAACTGCTCTTTTTTTATAGAATAAAAAGTGTAATGGATTATGAGTTTTGATGTATTTTGCTATAATAAAACCAGCATTCATTTAGCAATTTAATTTGATACCGGTTTTTTTCGAAATATGCACGTTGCATCTGTTTTTTTAGCCACGTAGGCATAGGAATCCCTCCTTGTTTAATCCTACTCTCAAAAATCTAAAGTGCTATTGATGAGAGGTTGGTGAGTGGATTTCTATTCATGTTGTGTTTTTAGAAACCACGCGTCTTGAATGAGGATGGGTATATGTACTATTTAATATATGTATAAGAAGCGTGAAAAGTGTAAAAATATTTTTTTGTTTAGGAGGAATGAGAATGGGCGAGGGAGAAATTCAACGGCTAGTGGAAGAAGTATCGCTACAATACTTCGGAATGCCGTTTTTACATAAAGCAACGTTCAATAGTAGGCTGCGTACAACTGGTGGGCGTTATTTGTTGAAGAGTCACAATGTTGAACTGAATTATCGATATTACGAAATGTATGGTAAGGAGGAGTTAATCGGAATCATCA
Source organism: Bacillus sp. MYb78 (assembly GCF_002975115.1). Taxonomy (NCBI): domain Bacteria; kingdom Bacillati; phylum Bacillota; class Bacilli; order Caryophanales; family Bacillaceae; genus Bacillus; species Bacillus sp. MYb78. The sequence goes on along the minus strand of NZ_PCOB01000022.1, from coordinate 426 downwards.
AACATGAACTGTGTCATTATCACTTGCATATTACAGGAAGAGGGTATAAGCACAGGGACAGAGATTTTCGTGAGTTGTTAAAGAAAGTTGATGCACCTCGTTTTTGTAAACGAATGATTAATGAAGAGAAGGAAAAAAAGATTTATAAGTATGAATGTATGGAGTGTTTACTTCAATATGTAAGAAGGCGTCAAATAAATACAAAAAGATATGTCTGCGGAAAGTGTAAAGGGAAACTCAAACCGATATCGAAAACATCTTGACAGTAAAAACACAATCCAGTATATTATAAACATGTCACGTTTGAACAAGATGTTGTTAAAAACTTCTTGACTTACAGAAAGAATTTTTATAAGATACAAATTGTCTTCATTATTCCGCAGTAGCTCAGTGGTAGAGCTATCGGCTGTTAACCGATCGGTCGTA
>NZ_PCOB01000021.1:0-89715 GCF_002975115.1 Bacillus sp. MYb78 | reverse complement strand
GATTTTGTACATGCTTAAACAAGCGAAAATGTACATGTTTATCTTGACATTTACATTTTTATTAAAATTAACGCTTTTGTTCACTTTTTTGATACATTTACGGAACATTCATATGTTACGTTATATAAGTCCTTTTTTAAATCTTATTCATTCTAGCAAAAAGTCCTAGTCCCCCTAGGGCTTTTTTGCATTCAAACAATGAGTTGTATTTTTTCTCAATAACCGAAACTACTTAACATTGTAAAATAATAATCGGACTGGCATTCAATACCATATTACAATGGATCAAATCGCAAAAAGCACCTTAGGGTGTCTTTTTTATAGAGAATCAGTTTAAAAACTAAAAATAAAAGAACCTCAATAAATGAGGTTCAAAAAATCTACTATTTTAAATTACCTTCGTAAAAAGCAACTCCATTTTGAACATGTTTTAAGTACCACGTAATCGTCCCGCCACAAACATTTTCATTAAAACTATTAGCATATACTCCATTTGAGTAATAAAGAGTTCTTTTGAATTTACCATTAGAATACTCATAAGGAATTGAGCATGTTGCTTGCTTCGGAGAGCTCACAGCTTTTTGCGTATCAGCTGAAGCTGCACCAATTCCCCCTGTTAATGCAATACCTGTTGCTACTGCTCCTACTACTAATTTCCTGAACATAATAAATCCCCCTTTAATAGTTTTTATAGCTTACAACTTAAATGTATCACTTTTGTAATTTATGTAAATATCTTGAATATGTAGAAATATTTATTTAATTATTGGTAATATTAGGATTTTATTTTATCAAATGTAAAATAGAGGGATTAGAGAAGCATGTGAAAATACAGATAGGTTTATATTAAATGAACGTGGTCCAAGTCGGCGAAAGGAACTTTTGGTGTCTTTTTTTGTACATAAAAAAATCTCACCATCTTATAGAAACGATAAGCCCTTTAAAACAATAATTGCAACTATATTAATTTTACATTACATTAAGGTTAGAGAATATCATACTAATAAAGTGTTAAATAGTAGGTGGGGAAAATGGAATTTAACGATTTGGGTATTACCATTAAAGAACTTAGAATTAAAAAAAATATATCACAATCCGACTTATGTCACGGAATATGTTCACAAAGTCAAATTAGTAAGATCGAAAAAGGTGTGATTTATCCATCTAGCATATTGTTATATCAATTATCAGAAAGACTTGGTATTAATCCAAATAATATATTTGCACTAACTCAAAACAAAAAATTAAAATATATAGAAAATGTAAAATTTGTAATAAAAGATTGCTTAAAACAAAAACAATATAAAGAACTTTATGAAATAGTGAAAAAAGAGAAAAACTTAAATAATTTTCAAACAAAAGAAGAGAAACAATTTCTAATATGGCATGAAGCAATTGCTATATTTATGGTGGATAAATCATTAAAAACTGCTTTAGATTTTTTAAATAATGCATTAAAACTGACTTTAACTAATTCTGATTTTTTATCAGAAAGAGAAATAGATATTATGCAAACAATGGCTATATTTTATGCGGAAAATAAAGAATATGAAAAAAGTATTAATATATTAAAAAGATGTTTAAGTAATTTTAATAAGTTAGATTTTCCTAGAGATAAAGAAATTAAGTTGAAAATCATGTTAAATTTAGCAAAATCTTTGGACTTCACATATCAACATGAAGAGGCAATAAAATACATTGATAAGGGCATCAAATTAGCAATTAATCTAAATACGTTATACCTATTAGGTGAACTATTCTATTTAAAAGGTCAGTTGTTATTAAAAATTAAACAACATAATGTAGAAGATGTTATTTATAACTGGAAAAAAGCATTATTTATATTTGAACTAACAGAAAAAGAATATTATACAAAAATGCTACCAGATGAACTTATTGAATTACAAAATAAAAAACACTCATAATTTCGTAAAAACTACTTACAAATCCCACAGAAAAAATCCCTATAGCTTTTAAACTTAAAACGCTAATATTAAAATAATTTAAGTTGGCAGAAGGCACCTTTTGGTGTCTTTTCTTTATTTTTACAAGGACCTGCTCAATTAATTCTTAAAAACATAATAGGAAACATTGTTTTATTTATCCCATTTTCATTCATGCTATATATAAAATTCGTTAATAAATCCACCTCAAACATACCTATATGCATAGGAGTATGTTTGAGGTGGAACTCCTTCAAATACTAGTTCCTTTTATAAGCCGTTTTTTTGATGTAGATGACATTATTCTCAATACAATAGAATGAATTATGGGAACATATTTAGCAATATATATTAAAAAACAATATTAAGGAAATACCTCCACCTTAAGGTAGAAGGGATCTTTTAATTTCTATTTCAAACTACCTAAAATTTCCGTAAAGATAACCCCAAGCGTATGTGCACCTGCATCTGGATATCCTAAACTTCTTTCACCAACTACCGCTCTCTGCCGAATGATCTTTCAACGATAGATTATATGCCTTGAAGTGCTGTTTGCAACATTTCAATTCAGATATACGACAGTAAAGAATACATCATCACTGTGTCAGCAAGCAAAAGTGTATTCTGCATTTCTGAAAACAGTAGATGGCAGATTATGACCTACTGAATCTGCTAAGAAAGAATATACAAGAACATCCTTAACATCCTCTTTATTTCCACTAATGATGACATCAAGAAAATCTTCTATTTGGAATTCTGGAGTAAATAACACAATCTTAGTTGTTCTGTTTGGTTCTAAAGAAACAAAAGTACGAGAGATTTCAACTAATTCATTTTGAGTTGGGAAAAAAGTGTTTCGACTTCTCTTAACAGTTACCGTTACATTACTAGTATGGCAACGTGAATCATTGTTTAACATAATGTTGAGAGCAGTTGGAATAATCCCATTTTCAGAGACTGGAACTCGAAACACTCCAGTAGATTTATGGGCCATATAATCACATCCTTTCAAAATAAAATATATTTACAATATATTAGATGCAAAAAACGTTCATTTTGATATGGACAAATTACATGATTAATATATCTATAATAACCCTCGGTATTACTAAGCCAATGTTTTAAAAGATTAACAAATATCGCGAGAACCAATCGAATGTATATTAAAAGTAAAAAGAATAAGTTGTCTAAAAGACCCCCTATTTTGAGCCAATAATGAGACATTATGTTAATCTTATATGTATAGCTGCACAAAATTGAGAAACTTAAGGAGACAGATAAATTTTATGAGAAAATTATCTATATTACTTACTTTCATTCTAGTATTAGTCAGTGTTACGGCTGCTTGCACACAAGATAAAACAGATAGTGCCGTTGAAAATGGTCCAATAGAAGAACCAACCGCAAAAAATGAAAATGAAGAATTAATAAATTTTGAAGAAAAAGAAGAGATGAGCCGCTTGGAACAAGGTATTTTATTAGTTGGCGAGAGTGTTAAGGGAGGCTATTACTTGGCCGCTGTTCAAAGTGCATATTTAAATGCTAGCAACGATTCCGTCATTGTTAATGTCTCTGTAAAAAATGTACGAGGTCAAACGATTGGACTATCAGAATTAAAATATAACTTAAAAGATGAAAAAGACGGAAAAATCTATAAAGGAAAGGTGCTTGATCAAAACCCTTCTGATATACAAGTTAAACCAAATGAAACGGTAGAATTGAAAATAGCTTTTGAAGTACCACATACCGTAGATGAATATATGTTTTATATTGAAAGCTCTTTAGACCCCCTACAAACATACTGGAAAATTGATAAGCTGCAATCACAAACAAACTAAGTCTAAAATAAGCAAAAAGCAATGAAAAATTTGATATAGATACAAATGAATACTATATAAACGTAAGACCATCGATTTAATGAATCGTTGGTCTTTTTCAAAAAATGCCCCATTAAAAACTAAGAGATAAAAAAGAACTAATCTCTAGAAGAGATTAGCTCAATATATCCAAAGCTATTATGGTACATAGTTTTATGAGCAAACGTTATATAATGTTGTATGGGATACATAACCTGTCATCCCTTTATATGTAACTTTTAACCACTGTTTAGAATTACTGTAATGACCTTGAACATATTCACCAGTTACCCATGTTCCAGTAATTTTCGTACCATCATTAAATGTATGTAAGACAGGTGAATCGACAGTATAACCACTGCGCATCTTTGCACCATATACACCTACCGTACCTCCCTTTGCACAAGCTGCTACTACATTTTCATTTTCAGTAGCATTCGTAGCCGCGAAAGCAGAGCCGTTAAATGTAAATAAAGTAAATATAAAAGCTGTTAGTACTGTACAAATAGATAAACGACGTAACAAAATAAATTCCCCCTTTTTTTATAATTTACTTCTTCACAAATGATTATCTTAAATATTCTAACTATTTTCAATATATTAATGTTGAGAAATATTAGTTGTATTTTTGAAATAAGATTTTATCAAAAACAGTAACAAACTCATATTTTACTGAGAAAGAACCGAAAGAAGTCTTCTACATATCAACTATATAAAAATCCCTCCACCTTAAGGCAGAGGGGACTTTCTAATTCCTATTTCAAACTACCCGCAATCTCCGTAAAGATAACTCCAAGCGCATGTGCACCTGCATCTGGATATCCTAAACTTCTTTCGCCAACTGTACCAGCGCGGCCCATGCGAGCTACGATTTCTTTCGTGTACTCTGCTCCTTTAACCGCTGCTTCTGCACCTTTTTCAAAGGCAGTTTTTACGTCGACTTCGTTTGAGGCGCTATCTAACCAAGAGTCTACACATGGAGCAAGTGCGTCAACAAGCGTTTTATCACCAACTACTGCTCCTCTACCGAACGATCTTTCTCCGATAGATTGTATGCCTTGCAGTGCTGCTTGCAACATTTCAGCGAATTCTTTCACTGTTAGCTCACGTTTTTCGCCCGCTGCTTTACTAGCTGCGCGGAATGCTCCGCCCCAAATTGGACCAGATGCGCCGCCGCAATGTTCCATAATAATCATGGAGCAACCGTCAAGGAATGATCCGATCGTTACGTTTTCTTGTTCTACAATAGAATGCCACTCACGTTTTAATTGCTTAAATCCTTTTGCAACACTCATTCCGAAGTCGCCGTCACCTGCATGTGTATCTAACTCACAAAACGGTACTTCATTTTTAATAATAATATCGCTCATTTTATCAACGAGATAAATCATGTTGTTTAATGTAATGACATTATTTTTAATCACAGCGTGCTCTTCCGCTGTTTCTAGTTCAAAGGAAACTTCCTTCTCTTCTGTTTCTTCAAGTACATTCACGTACTCTACACTTTCAACTGGTCCATCTACTTTAAACGCTGGTGTATTACATTCTTTTGATAGTAATGTTTTTAGCTCGTCATCTAACTTCATTACCGTTAAAGACATACCAGCCATATCAATACTTGTCATATAGTTACCGACGAATACTCTATTAATTTTAATGTTTCTTGCAGCTAGTTCTCTCGTAACGGCGTTGTTAAATAAGTAAAGTTCTTGCAGTGGTGTTCCGCCAAAACCGTTAACTAGAAGTGCGATTTCCTCGCCATCTTTTACTCCTAAATCTTTCATTAAATCATTTGTCATACGGTTAGCTAATTCATCAGCCGACAGCATTTTTTCACGCTTAATTCCTGGTTCGCCGTGAATACCTACGCCGTATTCCATTTCATCTTCCGCAAGTGTGAAAGTAGGTGATCCGCTCGCTGGAACTGTACAAGACGTTAACGCTAAACCGATTGTGCGCACGTTAGCCGCTGCTTTTTCTGCTACAGCTTTCACCGCTCCTAAATCCATACCTGCTTCCGCTGCTGCGCCGGCAATTTTATGAACTAAAATAACTCCCGCAACGCCGCGGCGTCCTACTGTATATAGGCTATCTTCTACCGCAATATCATCGTCCACTTTTACGTAGTCGACTTCAATTCCATCTTCCGTCGCTAAATGCGCACCGTTTTTGAAATTCATAATATCGCCGCTATAATTTTTAATAATTAATAACGTACCTTTTTTACTAGCTGTTTCTTTAATTGCTTGATATACCTGAATTTGTGAAGGTGACGCAAACACATCTCCGCACACTGCCGCATCTAACATTCCTTTTCCGACTAATCCTGCATGTGCCGGCTCATGACCACTACCGCCGCCGCTAATTAACGTTACTTTATTTTCGTTCATTTCTTTCTTCTTAATTACTTTATGTTTTTTCAAAAGCTCAAGCTCTGGGTGAGCCATAACCATTCCGTTACACATTTCCATTACTAATGTTTCTGGTTTGTTTATAATCTTTTTCATTGTAGTTCTCCCTCAATTCCTTTAATATATTGTGATATATTTGAAATCTTCTTCTTACTACTCATGTTAAAATGAAAGCGTTTTATAGTAAACGGACAAAATGGACAATCTGTCTAAAGACACCGCTCTCATTTATAGATAGGATTTTTATATTAATAACATTCTAGGGATGATTCAGATGACCTCTTCTATAATTTCTAAAAAGATAATCGCGAACTCATTGAAGTATTTAATGGAAACAGAGTCGTTTCATAAAATATCAGTGAGCGATATTATGTTACACTGTCAAATGCGTAGGCAAACTTTTTATTATCATTTTAAAGATAAATTTGAACTATTAAGCTGGATTTATAGAGAAGAAACGAAAGAAAATATTATAGACTTTCTCGATTATGAAAAATGGGAAAACATTTTCGATTTATTATTTGATTACTTTTATGAAAATCAAAAATTTTACCGAAATGCTTTTAAAGTCATTGAGCAAAACTCGTTTAATCACTATTTATTTGAGCATACGAAAAACTTATATATGAAGATTATTGATGAATTATCTGTGAGCTGTGGATTCAGCCTTTCTGATGAGACCAAAAATACGATTGCCTCCTTTTATAGTCACGGCTTCGTTGGAACGATAAAAGATTGGATTGAAAGCAAGTGCGAAGTAGATCCATCCGTTATGTCTTCTCTTATGAAAAATATGATAAACAATCAATTACTACTATTACTTGAGCAATCAGCAAAGTAATTAAAGGGTGGCAAAAGCAATGAAAAAGATTATGAATGATGTACAAAATATCGTTCAAGATATGCTGCATGGCTTTTATTTTGAACATAACGACAAAGTAAATTACGATGAAACAAATAACATCATTTATGTAAAAGATATCGAAAAAATGAAGCAAGACGTCGCTATTGTAAGCGGCGGTGGTAGCGGACATGAACCTGCTGATATTGGTTATGTAGGAAAAGGTATGCTTACAGCGGCAGTAAACGGCAGTATTTTCACTCCGCCTACAGTGGAACAAATTGCGGCGGCAACTCGCCTCATACCAAAAGATAAAAGTATACTATTCATCATCAAAAACTTTAAAGATGACGTAGAAAACTTTCTAGCAGCAAAGCAAATTGCTCAAGAAGAAGGAAGAAAAGTTGACCATATCATCGTAAATGACGATATTTCAATTGAAGATGATGCTTCCTTTAATAAAAGAAGACGCGGCGTAGCTGGCACTGTTTTCGTCCAAAAAATATTAGGTGCGGCCGCTGAGAGTGGACATTCTTTAGAAGAACTAACAACAATCGGGCAAGCTGTCATCAAAAACTTACACACATTAGGAGTTGCCCTTTCCCCTGCCAACGATCCAGTAAAAGGAAAAGCTTCATTCACATTAAACGATGATGAAGTGTTTTATGGCGTCGGCATTCACGGAGAAAAAGGTTACCGTAAAGAAGCACTATCCTCTTCTGAAATATTAGCGATTGAACTGATGAACAAACTAAAAAGCATTTATCGCTGGAGAAAAGGAGATAACTTCGCTATCCTCATTAATGGACTCGGCGCAACTCCATTAATGGAACAATACATTTTCGCAAATGACATTCGCCGTTTGTGTGAATTGGAAGGCTTACAAGTTACATTCGTAAAGGTTGGTACGTTGTTAACTTCTTTAGATATGAAGGGTGTTTCGCTCAGTTTGCTTAAGGTAGAGGATTTGGATTGGGTGAAGTGGTTGAAAGCGGATGTTAGAGTGGGTAATTGGTAAGTAAAAATCATGATGATAAAAGCCTTTAACTATAACAAGTTAAAGGCTTTTTACAAATTGAACTATCGCACGAACGTTCAAAAGAAATTCGTAATCACCTCACTGAATGATGACAGGTCTTCCAAATAAAGCTGGATGATAAATTAACATCGCCCCTACAAATGAACACACTAAACAAAAAACAGCCTCGTATTTTATAACTAGAGAAGAGTTGGTATCAAGCTTTTTCCCCTCTCTTCTTAATATCATTTTAAAAGCTCTATATAATAAATACCCAATAATCGCCCCGAGGGTATTCGTAAATAAATCATCAATATCTGTAATTCTATTATTTAGTAATTGATTTAACTCAATTGCCAATGAAAAAAGAAATCCTGCACATACGGTGTTTTTCATTTTTCTAAAGTGCGGCCAAATAGTCGGTAATAAAAAACCTAACGGCATAAACAGTACAATGTTCAAAAGATACGTAGTACTACCTGCCGTATCAAATAGAGTCAAATTGATTTGACTTACACGAATCCACGTTTCGTATCTACTTATATCCCATACAGTCGCGATTTGCGTCACCTTATACACTAGCGAAAGGTAGAATAGAAAAACATATACCCATAGAAAATGCCAGATAGATATATTTCTTTTCGCTTTAAAATAAAACCCAATTTGAAACACAATACAAAAAATAATCGTAAAAAAATACGTATACAAATAACTAATCAAAACTCCTGTATGCATGTGGAATCCCCTAACTTTACATTTTCATCTATGACTTTGTCTTTTTTAGTCTCCTTCATGATGTAACTCATTTATAGGATAGGAAAAACTTTTAAAATAAAGAGTGGGGTAAACATAAAATTTTTCTTAAATCTTCAGTTGGGCTTTATTATTACTCTTCTTAGGCATCCGCCATTGATAGCTAGGCAACAACATGCTTAAACCTAACAATACTATCATTTTTGCACGTAATCCTCGTAGTACTTTAACCGATAAAGCATATATAAAATCATGTGACTCGTTTGTTCAGTTAAAACATGAAATTAAGAAATATATGACGTACTATAATCACTCTTGCTATTAATAGAATTTAAAGAAGATGACTCCTGTTTGCATACAGAAATCATCTTTTTTAGGTTGCCTAACTTTTTTTAGAATGTCCTTTACAAAGGATACAGATCAAGAGCACCTTATTCCTATTCGAGGAGATCAACTATACCTTCTTCCCTTAAAATCACACAAACCCATTTACAAATCTATAAAAGTAGATATAATATCCTTATGGAACCTTCATTAATTTATAAAGCATTGTCAAATGACACAAGATGTCAAATTTTATCATGGTTAAAAAATCCAGAAAACCATTTCGACGAAAAACCTTATTTAGAACAAGGGATTAATTTTCAGATTGGAGTGTGTGTAGGAGATATTCAGCTTAAAACTGGCTTAGCCCAATCGGTTATTTCTAGTTATTTATTAACTATGAAAAAGGCAGGACTACTAGACTCTGACCGAATTGGAAAATGGACATATTATCGTCGAAATGAAAAAACAATACAAGCGTTTTCTGAATACGTTCAAAATGAATTATAAAGTGAAAGCAAATAATCAACCTACCAATTGATTATTTGCTTTCACACATTCTGCTTTTATATAGCCGCCTAATACATTCTTTTTAAAACTTCGCTACCTATAAAAGCAAGAAACATAGAAAGGAGCATTTTTTTCAACACATCATATCTAGTTATTTAGATATCTGTTTTTGTGGTTAACATTACATAATTCTAATACTATTGACATCCAATCATGCTCATTTCTTTGTTAATAAATCGATTTCACTTTCAAAATAATAAGAAGAATGGAGAGTTTTACAAATGAAAAAAGTAAGTCCTTTACTTATTCTTACACTAGCAATAGGGGTGTTTGGAATTATTACTACCGAGATGGGTATTGTCGGTGTATTACCACAAATCACTCAGAAATTTGACATTTCAACTGCACAAGCAGGATTTTTAGTAAGTATATTCGCACTAGTCGTTGCTATTTCTGGTCCGTTTTTAATTCTGCTCGTCTCTAGTATTAATCGTAAAATAATTTTATTAATAGCAATCTTTGTTTTTGTTATTTCAAATATAATTTACGCTTATACAACACAATTTGAAATCATGCTTATTTTTCGTATTTTACCTGCAGCACTTCACCCACTCTTCTTTTCAATCGCTCTTGTAACTGCTGCTAAACTTGTCCCTCCTGAAAAGAGTGGTCAAGCGGTTACAAAAGTTTTCATGGGAATTACGGTTGGCTTTGCACTAGGTGTACCATTAACCTCTTACCTTGCAGATCAATTTTCATTAGAAGTTGCTTTCTTATTCGGAGCGTTTATTAACGCCCTTGCATTCATTGGAATACTAATCTCACTTCCTTCTATGCCCGTTAAAGAAAAAATGTCTTTCGGCAAACAAATTCGTATACTCGGCAAACCAGGATTATGGTTAAATATTTTAACTGTCACATTCCTTTTTGCAGCCATGTTTTCCGTATACAGCTACTTCGCCGAATACCTTGCAAAAGTAACTTCCATGAATGGATCGCTCATCAGTATCATGCTATTCATATTTGGTATAGTTATGATTTTAGGCAATCATTTATTTGGTAGTCTCTTGCAAAGAAGCATAGTAAATACAGTAATATCGTTCCCCATTTTATATTCTATTGTTTACATATTGGTTTATTACTTAGGTTCTTATCTTGTTCCAATGATTTTCATGGTATTCATTTGGGGAATCGTGCATGCTGGTGGATTAATTGTTGGTCAAACATGGTTAATAAGTGAAGCAAGAGAAGCACCCGAATTTGGTAATAGCCTATTCGTTTCATTCTCAAATCTCGGAATTACTCTAGGAACAACTATTGGAGGCTGGTTCATTTCAAACTTAGGTATTCACCAACTTATTTGGAGTGGATTTATATTTACACTACTTTCATTTCTATTAATTATAATAAAACTAAAATTTTTCACTTCTAATAACCTAGCTTCATTATCAAGCTAGTACATTTCAGTTCCAAATTGGATAAAAAACATTATAAAGTGAAACTTTAATCAGCTCTCACCAATCGGGTGTTTATGGGCAGCCCGGCAAATAGCGGGATAAATTCTATATAAAATACTGGTTATTCTTCTTATAAGATTTTATAAACTATAAAGTATGACACTCAGAGCCTTTAGCTATAAATACAAGTTAAAGGCTTTTTATATAAAAACAGCCTTAAAAGATGCTAATTTTATGGAACATCATCAAAATAGAATACTAAAAAAAGGCTCCATTGCTGGAGCACTCAAAAAATAATATAACTAAACGAATTAAAACAAGGAACAGACAATTAAAATATACAAATAAAACATAAATAAATCTATATATATGTAATATTACATATAAAAATCCTATTTATCGCTGCTATAATAAACTTACTCGATGATTGTTATATTATTCATAGGTTAAAAGCAATAAGTTACCTTCTTAACACCAATTTACAAAGAAAAAAAGACATCTTAATTGATGTCTTTTTTTCTTATATGATAACGACGCAATACAATTAAGATGATTCCAATCGGAAGAATGCACCTTAGGGTGTCTTTTTTTATTTTCCAAAGGACCTGCTCAATTATTGCGTAAAAAACATAAAGTAATTTGAATCCGTTAAAATACATGAGTGTACCCTTGTTTTCCCCTCTTATTAAAAGGAGGAACTATTATGGGTTTTGGTGGTAGTTGCGGCGAAGGCTGCGGTTTTGCTGGAGGATTTGCTTTATTAGTTGTACTGTTTATTTTATTAATCATCGTTGGAGCTTCTTGCTTCTGCTAAAAAACTATCAGAAAAGACACTCTTATATGGGTGTCTTTTCTTTATAATAAAGTGAAACTTTATTCCTCCGCATCCCTCATACTGTAATACCCCAAATTAATAATAACCAAGAAATACCCACCCATAATTCCAGCAGCGAATGTCCACATGAATTCATCGTGTTCAATTTCATACATAATAATCGCACCGAGTATTGCTGCTGCGAATCGATTTATCATTCCGAGCATCGGTGCTTTTTCTTTTTTTACAATGCTATCTCCGAACTTTTCAATACGCCTTCCTAAAATCCAGGCGCAGTACATACTCACCAAAAGGCCAATGCTTATCCCTACAAACTGGGCTGAAAAAGGTGTCAGCAACCATCCCAATAACATTACGCCTAGCAAACAATACATTTGTATGTTAAACGATTTTAGTGCCATACGAATCATGTTATTCTCCTTTATCTTTCTCATTGTAATTCCGTATCATCAATCCAATCTTCCATGCTTCAAGCTTTCAGCTATATCTTTTTTAAAATGAGGGAATTTGATTTTGCTCACCATTAAATAAGCGAGTACGCATGTACCAAACGCCACGGAAACTGAATTCTTTAAAAAACATAAAATGAGGAGACACATTGCCGCAAATGGAATCGGCATGCCGATAAAGGTCGGGAGTTTGCTTTGCTGTGTGTTAAATCTTGCAAGCCGAAGCATTCCGCAAATACTGTAAGCAAGTGCACATATCATCCCGATAGACTGCAAATCTTTTAACGCGACACTATATGCAAGAATAGACGGTGCCACACCAAAAGTAACTAAATCCGCAAATGAGTCCAACTCTCCACCAATTTCTGAAACAGAATCAAGTTTCCGAGCAACCATGCCATCAAAAAAATCAAACAACATACCCGTAATAATAAAAACTGCTCCCAAATAAATATCGTGAACGAAAACAGCGTAAATAGCTAAAAGCCCACATATAAAATTTGCTATCGTAATCATATTTGGTATGAAACTCATAATACACTTCTCCTCCTTTCTACTAATTGCTTCATCTACGTTCTTACTCATTACAATCAAGATCTTTCTGTTTTTCTTCCAATATCACTTTATTTATTTTCGTTAACGTATCTGTCATTTGCTCTAGGGCGTTTATATCGATTTTAGAAAAATATTTCTCAATTAATACATTATCTAACTCCGACAACCGCTCTATATACTTACTACCGTTTGGACCAAGTGTAAGAAAATACTCCCGTTTATTATTAGGGTTTACTTGTTTTGAAATCATCTTCTGTTTCTCCAATTTAGATAAAACTTGGCTAACGGCACTTTTTGATATATTAAAAGTAGTCGCAATGTGATTTGCTGTCGTGTTTTCATTTAAATTAATATGAAATAGCATGCTCTCTTGCTGTCCTGTAAGACCGAACTCATCTTTTAACTCCTGGAATAGTAAAATGTAGAATTCATTATAAGCTCGGTTCATTTCATTAATTACTTCTTTATACGTTCTAGTCATAGCGTTATTCCTCCATGCTTTTATTTCGTTTCGTTCAATAGTTAAGTTTACTTAACTTAACTATAGTATACCGTTATGTTCGTGTAAAGGGAAATATAACTCTACACTTTATCAGTTGTGCTTTTAATGTATGTAAAACTTTCTCTCTCTCTTCATAATCTTCTACATCAGCTTCTTTCCAAATCTCAAGATTAGCCCCCTCCCCTTTCTCCAGTTATATTGCTGCAAGACCAATGTAAGACATAGCATCTAAATCTTCATCTATATCAAGCTCATCTAAACACTCTTCTAAAACAAGTTAAGTCACTGCTTCCTTCATCCAAATACCCAATTAATCGTTCTGAATAATCAAAAATAAAAACAATTAAATTCCATATAGACCCATTACTGGTTAAAATGTTATAATAAAATCACCCTACATAGTTACTCATAGCCAGACTGAGGAACTAGCGTCTTATTAAGTAATGCGCATAACTAAAATAAAAAAGACACTTTACGGTGTCTTTTTTATTTATATTCCTAGAAATTATCTCTTTTATAAACACACTCTATCAAACAGTAAAGGAGACAAACAGATGGAACATCCTGTTGCAAGAGAATTACGTTTTATACGGGTATGTCTTATCATTTTGATTATTGTCATTGCATTCTGGGACCGGGAGAAAACTGTGGAAATTACTGATCACGGTAGCAATCCTATTTTAAACACCAGCAATATGACCCAAGTTGGTGAGAATACATTTGCATACAAAGATGAATCGAATCAAATTAAAATATTTAAGTTTAATCCAGATACAAATGAAATAAAATTAATAAAAGAGTTTTATGCTAACGAATATTAATTACATGAATTAAATAATTCAAATCTGTAGAAGACACTTTAAAGTGTCTTTTCTTTATGAACTACAAAGTATGAGAACCCAAGCCATTAGCTGCAATTACGACTAAGGCTTTTACTATATAAAAAATAAAACATAGTAAGAATAGAATACTCACTTAAATTATTTTTCACTTCACAAACTACATCCAAAAAGTTGGATAACTTCTTTTACTACTCATATTATTAATGAATAAAGCAATAACTACAATAACAACGGAGCCAATTAAAACTGGTGTTACTAAATAACTCCAACTATTTGCCCCTAAAATAACGATAATCGGATCGGCGCCTGCCGGAGGGTGCGTCGTTCTCGTTAACATCATAACGGCTATGGCCATCCCCACCGCTAAAGCAATTGTCCAATATTCATTCCCAAACAAATGATATATTGATAGACCAATGAAAGTTGAAATCAAATGTCCTCCAATAATATTACGCGGCTGAGATAATGGCGCATTCCAAACTCCAAACGCTAATACACAACTCGCACCAAATGGAGCCATTAATAATTCTGTAGAGGTTATGCTCGTTAAATATGTTAAGGTAAGAATTGTTAAAAATCCCCCTAGTAGTCCCGTTAAAGAGTCCTTTACATTTACTTGTAATGGGCTTCTTCCTTTCCCTTTCATTTTTGTAAAATATCGTACACTTATTGGTTGAGGATCTTTCTGCTTAGTTGCTGTTATATTACCCATCGTTCTCCTCCTTTATTTACCAACAATTATAACTCGACATAACTAACCTGTAAATATTAATTTAAGGGGTTAGTTTTAAAATACAAAAAAAGAATCAACTGTTATAAGTTGATTCTCTAAACTTCCTCAAATTTTCGATCCTGAAATTTTGCTACCTTTTTCCGGTTCCCACATATTTTCATAGAACACCATTTTCGTTTTCCACTCTTATCTATAAATAATAAAACACAGTCAGGATTTGAACACCTTTTAAGGGAAATAAGCTTATTTTCTGCTATTAACGTTAAAGCGTCAAATGCAATTAACGATGCGAGTACATCCTCGATTTCTCCAACTGGGATAGATACTAGCTGCTGTTCAATGATTTTATATGTAAATGGTGCCTTCTCAATTTGTTTTTCTAAATACGTAATAAAATCATTAGAAATTTCTTGCTGATCAGCAATTGCCTCAAACTGTTTTCTCAATACTTCTCTTACCTCTAATATGCTAGATGTAACTTGATCCATTCGCTTCTGAATTCCTATAAGTGTTTTTTCATTCCAAAAAGGAAAATTAACCTTTATTACATGTAGCCATTCTAATACATCTTCATTTGTTATTAATAAATCATAACGTTGTCCACGCCTAACTAGCTCTGTATTTACTAAATCTAATGAGGGATTTCCAGATATAAGCGGGAATTGTTTTATTTCCTGCATGTACTCATCACCTTCTCTTTAAATAATCATATTCCAGATTAATACAGAAGTGCAACTTTTTTATAAACTACAAAGTATGAAGATTAAAGCCTTTAGCCATAATTACGACTAAAGGCTTTTTGTATGTAAGTAAATGAAAAAGGAGCTTATTTTATGGAACATAATAAAAATGGAGTGCTTGCTTTAATCGTTTTGTTTGTAGGACTAGCATTTTTTGTTATCGGTATGGTTTATCATTTATGGGGAACGGTTTAAAAATAAATAATAATTCATTTAAGAAAAAGTACTCGTATGAGTACTTTTTTAAATGTCATATAAAAACATTCTAAACTTACTTACATGCATACAATCATCAATTATAGTTATATAATTGGGAAGGTTGTAAATTATCAATCTATATCTATATTGATTAGGAAAGGAGCTAAAAATGTTAGAAATCATTTTTGTTGCTGTATTACTTTTATCTAGTATCATTCCCATCTTTATCAAACGGGGTTTGACGAAAAAAAATGGAGTCATTTTACTAATAAATTATGCATTATTATTTGTCACCATCATTGTAATTGGTGCAAACTGGCGCATGATTCCCGCCTATTTCTTATTGTTCGTTTTAACATTACAAGTTTTTTTGAAACCAAAAACTACAGCCGTTTCTAAAAAGTTAGTGATGAAAGTTTTAAAAGGTTTAGGAATTATCGTAACTGCTATCGCAATGTTTACATTACCTTTACTTTTTCCGATCATAACACTCCCAGAGCCTACTGGAAAATATACAGTAGGAACGAAAGCTTTTCATTTAATTGATACAAATCGAAAAGAAACAACTGTACCAAATAATCATGGAAATCGTGAGTTAATGATACAAGTATACTATCCTGCCGAAAAGGGATCAGGGAATCCTTCTGCCTATTTTGAGAACATAAACGAGCTGGCTGAACAATTGGCAGTAACAAACGGTGCACCGTATATCGTAACGACACATTTAGGGCTAACAAAAACACACTCTTATCAAGATGCTAAGCCCCTTCAAGATAAAGAAAAATTCCCCCTCCTTTTATTCGGCCATGGGATGGGATTATATGGTCAACAAAATACATTCCAGTTAGAAGAGCTAGCTAGTCAAGGTTATGTAATCATTGCTCTTAACTTCACAGGATATGCAGCAACAACGATTTTCCCTAACGGAAACCGTGTAGACTCTATACCAATTGAAAATACACCTACGGCCTTAAATACCATAGTTCAAAAATGGGAACAGGATACTACTTTTGTTTTAAACGAAGTAATAGAAGGTAATTTCGATAAAAGTTTTAAAACTATTGCAGACTTAATTAACTATGACAAAATTGGAATGTTCGGTCACTCTTTTGGAGGAGCAACTTCCGCACAAATGTTAGTAAAGGATACGCGTATTAAAGCTGCAATTGATATGGATGGCGGATTGTTTGGCGATCCAATGCCTAAAGACGGTCCTCAGAAACCATTCATGTTGATGAATGCTGAGGCTACGATTCATTATATGAAAGAAGCTAAGAATCAAAAGACAACCGGAGTCCAAAATGAACTATTGGAAATATCCTATTTAAGAAATAAAACGATTGAAAAACCGGGCGTGTACACAGTGGTAATTCCAAAAACAAACCATACTAGTTTTACAGATTTAGCAGCATTTTCACCTATTATTAATGAACCAGACGAAGATGTAGCCACAAACTACAAACTGATTAATAAACTTGTAACTAGCTTCTTCGATCAAAATTTAAAAGGCAAAAGCGAAAATCATTTAGAAGAAATTCAAAAACAACACCCTGAACTTCATCTCATTAAACACAAATAACTATTTTCCTAGTTATGTAACCCCTCTTTATGCTTGAGGGGTTTCCACTTTAACACAATTATAAAAAGGCCCCATTACTGGGGCTCTTAAAAAATAATAAGAATAAATGAATTAAAACAAATAACAGACAACTAAAATATATACGCTTTATATTATACAATCTATATATTTATGTAAAATTACATAAATATATAGATTATTATACGCTATACTAAAATAGGAGTCGACAATCGTTATTTTCTTCTTATTTTTAAAGCAATATGGATATACCTTCTTAACTCATTTGGATTGTACAAGCAAAAGAAGACATCTTACTAGATGTCTTCTTTTCTTATATTTTTATGAATTTCTTTGAGCAGATGCTCTCCAAGCACGAAAAGATGTTGGGTGTCCAGAATGAGCTCTTTGCTTTGCAGCAGCAACAGCTGGTTTTTCTTCAATAGTCTTTGGTTTTTCTTTCACAATTGCTGATTTTTCTTCAAGAGTATTCACAGCTGTTTGTATTTTTTCCAACTGCTCTTTTAAGGCTTGCTGTTCAATCTTTAAATCCGTAAGTAAACGTAAAATCATCTCAGAATTAGCCATAAGATCCTCCTCCCCCCAATACACAGAATAAAATACAATATGTAGCAGACGAAATACCGGTGACAAAAATAAGGTCGTCAACTCTTTTTAACTTCCAAAGTTCTTTTATTTTTTTAAGGACCTGCTCCATTCATCCTTAAAAACATAAATTAAATTAAATCCATTAATAAATGGTCTTTATGGAAGGAGGAGTTAATATGGGCTATGGAGGTAGTTGTGGTGGAGGCTGTGGTTTCGGCGGCGGATTTGCCTTACTTGTTGTGCTCTTCATCTTATTAATCATCGTTGGCGCTAGCTGTTGGGGCGGCGGATTCGGCTGCTAAGGAGAGGCACTCTTGAGAGTGTCTTTTTTTTTGATATGTGACTCATATACATATTGCTCATAATTTCCGTTCTGGGGATAGTATAATATTAGCTCAGCATGTCAGCTTCCCCCTAATTATTAGTTGGTTCAAATCGATATAATTCTTTTAAATATAGGTTAAAACTATATTTCTCAATGAATAAAACAACTTAACATGGTAAAATAATATTTGGATGGGAGTCCAATATATTATTAAAATTAAGATGGTTCAAGTCGAAGGAAGGCACCTTAGGGTGTCTTTTCTTTATGAAAAATATCTACAACCTTTTCTTTATGACTTCTAACATCAACAAAGGGTGATACAAACTATTACATATGTTTGTACCACCCTTTATTGATGCGTTTAGACTTCACAGGTGCTGAAGTTTTAGACTTCTCCCTTAGTGTACCCATATTATTAGAACATCCTGTAATCTGTAGACAAAATGTAGCTAATAAAAAAAATATTAATAATTTCTTCAATAAATCCTCCTACATACATAAAACACCATATGTTACAAAACAAACATAACATCAACTCTTCATAAAAACAATATAATCCTTGGTCCTTAAGCTATCTCTTAACATAGGAGTACTTCTACATATTGATCAAGCTAAGATTTTAAAATATCCCCTACTTAAGGAATTTGTAAGTATCAAGTAAGAAAAACGAGAACTTTGTTTCGTATAATCAAAATATAAAGTGAAGGAAGAAAGATTATTTCTGGGATTAATATGCATGTGACAAGAGAAGAAATCTACGTTTTTTTAGAATAATAATATGAGTATGTCCAAGTTTTGGAGATTGCTTGCAAATATTTTTAAGTTTTCGCACCAGAACCCTAATTACCCTACCTGTTTTTTACCATCACATATTGGAGGTTAAAACATGAATAAAAAAAAGAAAATACAAAGATCAGTACTTACCTTTACCCTACTCTTTTCTTTAGGCGTTTCATCTTTCCCGCTTACAACAACTATTCACGCAGATACACGTGAGAAACAATCTGCTGAAAAGAAACTAGTCTCTTTAACGGAGCGTACATCATTATTTTTTGAATATCTCCAGCAAGGTAAGTATGCAGAGGCACTCCAGTTGACGTCTACTGCTTTTCAATCTAAGTTTACAGCAACCACATTACAAAACTGGTGGACAAAAAGTGGCTGGAGCGGGATAAAAAGCATGGGAACCCCCGTGATAAAAGAACAAAACTTGGTCCATCAGACGGTAGAAATTCCAGCAGCTACCGAAGGAACTACCATACCGCTACTCCTTAAATTCACACCTGGCGGGAAAGTAGATGAAATTGGAGAAAGGCCACCCGAGGAATCTTTTACCATCCCCCATCCTAGCTATGATCAACCTGACTCCTATCAAGAACGTGAAATCGTCATTGGAAATTCTACCTATCCGTTACCAGCCACATTAACAGTTCCGAAACATAAGCCTGGTGAAAAGCTGCCCGTAGTTGTTCTTGTTCATGGTGCTGGCATCCATGATCGCGATAGCACATATATGGGAACAAAAATCTTACGAGACATTGCGGTGGGCCTTTCATCCAACGGAATTGCAGTGTTGCGCTATGAAAAACGCACCTTAGAACATGCATTAAAGATGAGTGCAGAACCCGTTACGTTAGACCGTGACACTACAGATGATGCTATCTATGCAGCAAAATCAGCAGCGCAGCAGGAAGGCATTGATCCAAATAATATTTTCATTCTTGGACATAGCCTAGGAGCCGGCACAATGCCGCGTATACTGAGCAAAGCGCCTTCCTCACTTGTCCGAGGAAGTATCTTACTCGCACCACCTGCACGCCCTTTGACTGACATTGCCATTGATCAGTATGAATACCTTGGGGCGTCAAAGCAAGAAATCGATGAACTAAAAAGACAGGCTGCTTTTATTCAGGATCCTACTTTCAATCCTGACCATCCTCCAGCTGGCTACAATTTTGGGTCACCTCATTTTATGTATGATGTTTCTAGGTGGCGTCCAGTTGAAGAGGCAAAATCACGAAAAGAGCCTTTACTCATTTTGCAAGGAGCACGCGATTATCAAGTAACAGTAAAAAATGAATATACAAAATGGCAAGAAGGGCTTGCAAACCGCGGGAATGTTCAGTTCAAAAAATACCCGAAATTGAATCATTTCTTCACGGAGGGTGACGGAGAATTAAGTCTTCCTAGTGAATACGAAATCCCTGCTAACGTTCCCGAATACGTCATCCAGGACATTATTACATGGGTTAACGAGACAAAAAAATAAGAAAACATCAAAAGCCTTCATGCAATTATCATTGCGTGAAGGCTTTTTGAAACTGGCGATTCAGAGATAGCTATTATAATGCATCAAAACGAAAATTATATTTTTCTACGTACTAAATAAAACGCTAAGGAACCCATAATAACAGGTGCAACGAAGTCAAAGAAATATGAAAAAGAAAAATTAAAAAGAAAAAGAAATGGTATAAGTGTATAGATAACTGCTAGTCCTATAAATAAAGGAATTCCAAATTGAAACTCTCGATATCGTTTAATTTTCCTATATAAAACTTCCCCAAGTAAACAAGCTATAAGAGCTGGTATACTACCATAAGTGACGATAGTTTTTATGAAACCCTGTAAAACGTCCGGGTGAATAAAGCTAGGATTAAAAATATATGAAATTAAGAACCATCCAAAAATGAAAGCAAATAGACTTGCAGCATAACTAACTACAAATTTTATTAAAGTAAGCAACGTAATCATCCCCACAATTTCCTAATATTATCTTCATTTTATCATTTTCTCTTAAAAAGATTCCAAAAGGGTATACTTGCCCTTCAGCTTTCTTTTTTAACGCTTGTTCAAGACGTATTTTTTGATGTTATTTTGTATAAAAAACTTTTGGGAGCAACCTGTTCTGTTAGGTTGATAGCGATGGGGTGCCGCCAGCATTTCGAAAAAAATCACGCTAAACAAAAAACTATAACAAACTTTCCATATTGGCAACTAAATTACATAAAAAAAGACACTCTAAGGTGCCTTTCTCCGACTCGATAACCACTTTAATTTTACTAATGTGTATTGGACTTTCCATCCTCATCAATGAATGGAAAGTAGAGATGCTTCAATTATGTACCGATCTGGAGCGTCTCCTATATAGTCAAAAGGATAACAAGTTGTTAATGTTAATGTCGGCTCACTTTTTTCTACAATAACTGTTCGATCTTCTGAATCTGTTATCCAATGCTTGTTAATTTCATATGTATATGTTTTATTTTCATATTCCACGATAAGTTGGTCATTTTCCTTTAATTGACCAAGCTCGGTAAAAACAGTATCTCTATGTCCACTTAAAACTGTATGGCCATTTCCAGATGGTGTAGTAGTTAAGTCACTAACAAACATACCTACACCCTTTTTTAGTACTTTATCATCGGCTCCCCAATATATAGAGTATTTCTTTTGTATTTTAGGGATAATTAAATATGCTACTTTATCTCCTAACTGATGGTTTACCTTTGAAGCGGGAATTTGTACAGGTTCTTCTTGCAATGAAGTGTCAGTCTTTATCTCTGTCTCTGTCTCTGTCTCTGTTTGATTGATGTTTTGCTTTTCATTTTCTTTAGAAGGTGTGGAGGTCTCATATTGTTTAGCCTCGTTAGTTGTCAACGACTCTGCTGATTGTCTAGCACTATACCATTCTAGAAAATAATAGGAAAAGATAGTAAGTCCAATAACAGTTAAACATAAGCCTATCCATTGTTTTTTATTCACTTTTATCACTCCATTTGAAAACGACAGGATTTCTCCTGCCGTTTTAAGGAACTATTTTATGCGTTTGTCTTTTTACGACGGAACATTAATACAGATCCAGCTAATGCTAATCCTAAGCTTGCTAACATCATTGTAACACCGTTTGATGCTGTATTAGGTAATTTTTCACCTTGTTTTTTCGTTTCTTTTTTCACAACTGTATTAGTATTTTTCTTTGTTTCTTTTACAGTTGTTTGAGGCTTAGTTTGTTCTTGTTTATTATTTGTTGTTTGGTTGTTTTGTTTTGAATTCTCTTGCTTAGTGTTTTCTTGTTTAACAGGTTCTTGTTTAGTATTTTCTTGTTTAGGTTGTTCTTGAGGTTTAGTAGTTTCTTTATTTTCTGTTGTAGTATTTGTGCTCTTTGGATATTTATAATCTTCACATGGAATGCCGTCTTTATCATTATCTAAACGGTGCGGATCATTTCCAACACCATATCCATTTTGATCCCAGAATGCTTGAGCATCTTGTTGACTTTTAAAATGGCCACAGTTTTTTGTATCA
The DNA here is from genome assembly GCF_002975115.1 of Bacillus sp. MYb78. Lineage (NCBI taxonomy): Bacteria > Bacillati > Bacillota > Bacilli > Caryophanales > Bacillaceae > Bacillus > Bacillus sp. MYb78. The sequence goes on along the minus strand of NZ_PCOB01000021.1, from coordinate 66,933 downwards.
TTAGGACTCTTAGCTGCAAATGCAGAAGAACTGTACCCCACTGTTAATAGTGTTACCGCTGTTGCTGAAGCTAATAATTTTTTCATAAATTTCTTTATCCCCCTAAATGGTATGTATTTACATTTAAAAAATTAAAAATACAATAATAATTTGTAGATAAATGTAAGATTTCTAGATAATAATACCAAACTATTAATTCGTATATTGTCATATTATGTCGAAAGAAAATAAAAAAAGAGCCAAGGCCCTCTTTAATAACTACTAATAACCATAATCACTATTCTCACAGTAATATGAATTTGATTTATCACAACAAATATATGTTATCTGTTGGATAAATAATGGAATCAGTAAAGCGTTAGCTGTAGTAGCATTTGAGACAGTAATACTTTGAAAACATCCTCAAGTAAGAAAGTTTTTGTATCTCCTGGTGTTAATGTAATTATTACAATTCTACATGTCTAATGAGGAAAAATATACCGTATACTATATACAGTTGGATATTATCAGGAATCATTTTGCACGAAAGAAAAGACACTCTATATGAGTGTCTTTTCCAATAGTTTTTAGCAGAAGCAAGAAGCTCCAACGATGATTAATAAAATGAATAACACAACTAATAAAGCAAAGCCTCCCGAGAAGCCACAACCGCCACAACTACCACCATAACCCATAATAGTTCCTCCTTTAGATAAGAGGGGAAAACTAAGGTTCACTCATGTATTTTAATGGATTCGTTTCATCTTATGTTTTTTCGTATTGATTGAGCAGGTCCTTTCGAAAACTATTCACATATTAACTATATTTTTAAAAATGAATAATTCAACTATAACAATAAATAGATAAATTAATATAATGTATTAATTCTAAAAGAAGGGAGGAATAGCCATGCAATTAGTTTGTTTTAAAATAGTAAGTGGTCAGTATTTCTTGTTTGTAGAAGGTATTCAAATTCCTGTACCAATTCCAGCAGTTGCTGCAGCTTTATTAATTGGTTTAGGAGTAATTCCACTTTGTTCTTAATGTAAGGAATTCGGATCATTCCTATCTTTCCATTGGAAAAGCCTCAAGTATATGAATACTTGAGGCTTTTCTTATAATTGAGAAAGACACTTTAACGTGGCTGAAGATCTCCCGATTTAACTAATGCGGCCGTTACATCATCACCGAAAGTATTGAGACAGAATACTTGCTCGTCTATCTTATCCATTACTGTAGCTTCACCTATCTTGCCACCTTGAAGTTTAATAAAATAGTTATGTTCTTCTAAAATTTTACTAAAATCTCTATTTGCCCATCTTTCAGTAATTTCTAATAGCTCTTCTTTATTCTTGAAATTGTTTCCGTTTAGAATGTTTCTTACTTTCTCTGCATTCTTTTTGGACATAGGGGTTGCTCCCTTTCCTTCACACGCTTTTACTTTTTGATGAGTCATGCTGTGCATAGCTGAAATCACTTCTTCTTCAGTAGAAGTTACTGTAATGTGAAGTTGTGCATTTGAGCCTTTCACTTCTGCTTCATTCGATAGTATGTCTTCTTTATTAACCTCTGCAAAAACATGGTCCTCACTCTCAAGCGGGACTTCAGCAAACTGTAACATTCCATAAGTCATACCAGTTGCAAGTACTACTACACCTATAATAGATGCTAGCCAATACGTTAGCTTCTTGTCCATCTTCATTTCCCCTGTCTTCGTTTAAATATATTAACTAAAGAATACCATATTAAATTCCTTTTTATTGAAGAGTCTCTAATTGTTACTATAAAAAACGTGTAAATCGTTTAATAAAAATATAATAACTTCATAATCATGACTATGCCTATTCTCATAACAGGATCTATATACGATGTCACTAAATCATCTGGTGAACTATTAGTTATTAGTACGGCTTTGCATCCTTATTCTCAAAAAGGATAATTATTGTACATACCAATTCTTATGTATAAAGACACCCAAAACAAGTGTTACGAAAAAAATATAAAAAAGACATCTTTTCTAGGGAAAGATGTCTTTTTTATATAAACCTTAATGTTCGTTCTGTAAAACCCTCGCTGCCTTTACTCCTTCTTTCTCTTCTTTTAAGAATAACGATACGATAAATGCAACAATAATAAAGATTAACCCAAGTGCAAATGCACCTTGGAACCCTGACGTTAAACCGTTTAACTTCTCTACTGGATCCAGTGGATTTGCGGAGCTTTCCATATACTTAGTTGTTCCTGAAGACATTTTCGAAATAAAGATAGCTGTACCAATTGCACCAGCTACTTGTTGCAACGTACTAAATAGTGCTGTTCCGTGCGGATATAAATCTGGTGTTAATTGATTTAAACCGTATGTTTGTGCTGTCATGACAAACATGAGTCCAACCATTAATACGCTATGCATGACAATAATTTGTACCATTGATGTATCAGGAGTAATGCCTTTAAATAAGAACATTGCAATTCCTACTAAGACAATGCCGGGAACGATAATAACTTTCGGACTAAATTTATCAAATAGTTTACCTGCGATTGGTCCCATTATGGCGCTAATAACACTTCCCGGAAGCATGATAATTCCTGATTTAAAAGCTGTAACGAGTAAAACGGTTTGCAGGAACATCGGTAATAAAGTCATCGTTGAAAATAGCGACATCATCACAATGACAATTAATCCAACTGATAATGTAAACATCGGAACTTTAAATGCTCGTAATTCTAAAATTGGATTCTCAATTTTCAATTGTCGAACGGCAAAAATACATAATGAGATAAGCCCAACAATTAAAGTGCCATACACTTTTGCATCGGACCATCCTAAATCACCCGATGCACTAAAGCTATACACAAGCCCGCCAAATCCTAATGTCGATAAAAGGATAGATGGGTAATCTACTTTTGGCCTTGTTAATTCTGAAACATTTTGAATGTACTTCATCCCAATCATAATGGAAATAATCACGATAGGAATAACAATATAGAATAACCAGCGCCAATTTAATGAATCCACAATTACTCCAGATAATGTAGGGCCAATTGCCGGAGCTGCCATCATCACGAGTGCGATTAATCCCATTGTCGCACCACGTTTTTCAGGTGGACAAATGATTAAAATCGTATTCATTAATAACGGTGTAATTAACCCCGTCGCTACAGCTTGGACGATACGGCCAATTAATAAAACGGAAAATGTCGGTGCGAATCCCGCAATTAATGTACCGACTAAAAACGTTACCATAGCGATCAAAAACATTTGTCTCGTTGTGAGCCATTGCTGAAGTAATGCTGTAATTGGAACTAAAACCCCAACTACTAACATGTATGCTGTAGAAAGCCATTGAATCGTTGAAGCCGTTACGTCAAATTCTTTCATTAATACCGTTAACGCATTTCCAAGTAATGTTTCATTTAATAATGCAACCATTGCACCTAAAAGTAATGCAATTAAAATGGGGGTATGTTTCAAATTAGAAGTATCAACTTTGCCACTTGTAGGGCTCTTAGTTGTCATATTCATTTACAGATTCTCCTCCTGTTTCTTACTTAAAAAACTTTAAATACACCGGAACACATGTAATATAATATACATATGTAGATTAAAAAGGGAGAATCAATTTTCAACCACTGTATATTTAATCTACAAAAAAGGAGAATTGTAGATGAACGATAGTGAAAAACAACTTGATTTACGTATTAGACGTACACATAAATTACTGTGGGATTCCTTATTTGAATTAATGACGCAATCAAAACAGAAATATAGTACGATCACGATTAACCAAATATGTGACCGCGCAATGGTACACCGAACAACCTTTTATAAACACTTCGAAGATAAAGATGCTTTATTAACATTTGGATTTAAACGATACAGCAAGATGATTGCTGAAATACCGGTTTCAGATCGATTAAGTAAACCATTTCAAGTAATGGAACAATTTCTACACCATGAAGAAATCGGTAAAATATTAGAAACGCAAATGTCTGATGAACAATTTATTAACCGAACACAGCATTTAAGTCACGAAACGAGAAAACAAGAAATAGAAGCGTTAAATCAACTGCACAAAAATCATACGATGCCCAATGATTTAATCATTGAATTTTATTCAGGGGCAATCACCTCATTAAGCGCATGGTGGTTTAAAAGTGAAAGAAAAGTTTCTGCTGCTGAAATGGATAGGTATCTCCATCAACTTATTAATCGGGATATTTTTCAGTTTGAAAAGGAATAAGACTACACCTTTTCAATCATGCAATAAAGTGAAACTTTAATCAGCCCTCACCAATCGGACTTTTACGGACAGCCCGACCCCCACCTAACTTCTTTGCTTCCACTGAATTTTGAGGTGGGGGTCTTACTGCCCGTTAAAGCGGGATCAAATTGACCACAAAATAGGAATATGATATATTTTCCGTAGAATACTATATAAGTGTAACAGCGAATAAATTGGCATATAATAAAAAGAAGAGATGCGCTAACATCTCTTCCTTAACTGCTACCGTATAGGGTGGTGGTTATTATACGTTATTATTTTTTACGAAACCCACCCTTTTGCTTCCTACGGCGCGGAGTGGGTTTTTTGTTGTCCTTACCCAGAAGTTGCTTCCGCAAAAAATACGCTGAAACTTCACGTACATCGTACGTCTTGATTCTGTACTGTCTGTTCCGCTACCAGATACGTAAATGAACGTCATGTTTGGATTTAACTCCGCTAATGTTTTCGCGGCGGATAACATTAAATCAATGAAATAAAACGTCGATAAATTTAAGTTACAAATATTCAGAATTAATATTAAAATGAATAATGGGGATAGGGGTATGGGCTTATAAAATTTATACATAACGAGGGAATAGAAATGAAACTACAATTAAAAGCGGATTTAATGTTACTACTAGTTACATTTTTTTGGGGTGCATCCATCCTACTTACAAAGCTTGGACTTGATGGCATAGAAGAATATAATTTAATCGCATTACGATTTATTATCGCTTTTCTTTTATCAGGTTTAATATTTTACAAACATTTATTTAAGATCGATTTTAAAACTGTAAAATATGCATTTATACTCGCTTCTGTCTTATTTATCGTTTACATTTTCGCGACTTTCGGTACAAAGTATACAAGTGTTTCTAATGCTGGTTTCTTACTATGTCTCACAGTCATTTTCATTCCGATATTATCAGCTATATTTTTAAAACACATTCCAGAAAAGAAAGTTATAGTAGGAATCATTTTAACGATAATAGGAATCGGCTTATTAACATTAACTAGCGAATTCAAAATCGGTAACGGCGATATATTTTGCATACTGTCTGCCCTGTTTTATGCGATCCACGTCATCATTACTGGAAGCGTAACGAAACATGTGAATTCCATTGCACTTGGAGTAGTGCAACTCGGTTTCGTCGGCCTATTTAGTCTTATTTTCTCATTCATTATAGAAACACCAAAACTTCCTAGCACGATCGACTCATGGCTAATCATATTAGCTTTAAGCATATTTTGCACCGCAGTCGCATTCATCGTGCAAGTAATTGCCCAGCAATACACTACACCTACCCATACAGGTCTTATTTTTTCATTAGAACCTGTCTTTTCCGCAGGCTTTGCCTTCGTTTTCACAGGCGAAACACTGACAGGAAAAGGATACTTAGGGGCTACGCTTATATTATTGAGTGTGTTAATTGCTGAGTTGGATTTTAAGAGTTTGTTGAGGCCTAATTATAAGAAGAATATAGAGTAAACATTTCAATATAATCAATAAACATACCCCAGAAAAATATGAGTTTATATTATTTTCATTCTCTTCACTTAGATTTTCTTTTTAGATGCTATCTTCAAACAAGGTAGCATCTAAAAAATGTTAAAAGGAATCTCTCCTTAGTATCTTCTTATACTCGATGTAGTTTGCATACTTGACCTTTTCTACGTTCTTTAATTACTTACTGAATATAGTCATACAGATTTTTCGCTAACAATAAACAAGTTACTGTAATGAAAAGGGCACGAACATACCCGCTTCCTTTTTTTATAGCAAATTTGGAGCCAACAATCCCTCCAGCAATTTGAGCAATCCCCATTATAAAACCATATGCATAGTTTACTTGCCCTACATACATAAACATCAACAATGCACCAACATTACTTCCTAAATTAAGAAACTTCGCATTACCTGCTGCTTTTAAAAAATCATATCCAATAAATAAAAGAGAAAACATTAAAAACGAGCCTGTTCCAGGACCTAGAAATCCATCATAAAAACCAATAGCAAAAATAAAAAAGGTAAAAATAATGACGTGTCGACCAGACAATTTCTTATGAGTGGAAATACTACCCCAATCCTTTTTGAATATCGTATAAATAGCGACCGCACCAAGCATAATCAACATCAATGGCTTCAGTACTTCTGGATTCATTAAATGAACGGTCCATGCCCCTATTATGGAACCTATGAAAGTGAGCGGAACTAATTTAAACGCCGATTTCAAATCAAGATTACCAGAACGATAAAACACAATATTACTAGTTGCACTTCCCATTGTCGACGCTAGTTTATTCGTAGCTACTGCACTTGCTGGATTCAGTCCTGTAAATAATAAAGCTGGTAAAGCAATGAGTCCACCACCACCTACAACTGAATCAATAAATGCAGCTACAAATCCAAAAACAATCAAAATCATTAATACAGATGGGTCTAAATAAAAATCCATACTATTAACCTCCCCTTTAGTCACTATTCGAATAGTAACTAATAATTTGCTAAATGTAAACAGTTATTGTAACGTTGAAATATAAAGTGAAACTTTAATCAGTGGGGCCACTGATTATTAGTTGAACCAATCGGGCTTTTACGGGCAGCCCGACCCCCACCTAACTTCTTTGCTTCCGCTGAATTTTGAGGTGGGAGTCTTACTGCCCGTTAAAGCGGGATAAAAGCAAACATCGGAGGACGAAAAAAGTGGACTACATAGTGCAACAGCTTAAAAAAATTGGTTTCAATGAATATGAAGCTAAATCTTATGTATCTCTTGTTAAACAAGGGCCTGTCACAGCCTACCAAGTGAGTAAAGATTCGGGTGTCCCAAGAGCGCGAATTTATGAGATTTTAGGTAACCTTGTAGAAAAAGGAATTGTCATGAAGGAAGAAATAAATGACACCACTCGCTATTCACCTCTACCTGTTGAAATCTTTTTACAGAAGGCGCAATCAGAATGGCAGTCTACTTATGAAGGAATCAGTGATTCATTAAAAACACTAGAAACTTCCGAGGAAAAAACGGATAATCGAGTGATTACTTTAAAAGACAATAAAACAATCATTAGCTATTGTCAGGCATTAATAAAAAAAGCAGAACGACGTATTGTCATTTCAATGTGGGATGAGATGTATGAAGCGTTAAAAGAAGATCTATCTGAAGTAGCTGATAAAGTTACAATACAAGGTATTACCCTACATGTTGAAAATCCCATTAAAAATCTAGAAGCCCATCGCATAACACCTTATACAGAAACCTTGTCTACAGAACATTGGTTTATTGTATCGATAGATTCTAAAGAGATGATTTATGGACCATCACTTGAAGAGCGTAATATTGCTTTTTATACAGATGACCCCGTTCATATATACTTATTAGAGGATTATGTATGGCATGATGTTTTAGTAAATCGACTTGTCCGACGTAGCCAAGATGATTTGCAGCAATGGATTACTGCAGAGAGAAAATCTTTCTTTATGGGGAAATGAGGAATATATTCAAGAGCAAACCAAAAGATTTGCGTATTAAACCTAACAACTTCTCCGTACAAAAATAGTCGACTATTATATAGTAAATATTCGGCTATTTTTGTATAAATTTATACAGACGCTGCCATTACCCCAGCGATTAATGAGATAAACGCTTCTCCCACTCTTTCACCTTTTCAATTGTTACATCTAATTTTTTAGCTATTTCTTCTACACTCATTCCTTTAAAAAGCATTCCAGCTGCCGAAAGTGCTTTATCAATTTCTTCTTGCTTCTCTTGTTCATATAAACGACCTACTTTTGTCATCCGTAACCACTCCTTTACCTTTTTCGCGTAGTCTTCATCAATAAATTTATCTGTAGCTACAAGAATCCCAGCAATAACTTGAATTTGTTCTTGCTCATCGGAGATACACTTTGCTACTTCTATCGTTTTTTCAATTAAAATTTGTCTTTTCTCTCTACTATGCATAAGTGGTACAAGTATTAATTTCATGGTTTCTTCATCCGTCAAAGATTTTCCTTCTTCCATTTTTCTAATAATCTTTTGAAGAATGGCATCACCATTGTATTCATTTAGTAAAACCGCTTTAGAATTTAAACGTATACTACATACATCTATTTCTTCTATAGGATTCATTACCTCACTTGTATAAATAACTACGATTCGAATATCCGGTAACTCTTTCCTCTTATTATAGTAACGATACATAATTTGATTCGCATAATCCATATACTTCAAATGGTTTTCGAGGAAACGGGTATTACTTTCATACTCTAACATTAAAATTGAACCATCTTCCATTTCAAATAAAGTATCTGAGCGCCTTTGATCTGCACGAACTCTCGAAAATTCATTTAGCAACAATTCTTTTATTCTTGGATAACCTTTTAACCCATATGCTTCAAGCCCTTTATCCCTATAACATTCACTTAAAAACTTCATCAGAATATCTTTATTATGATAAGAAATATCATTCCCTGCCAATAGCTAATCCCCCTTAACTATTAGTTACCATTTTCTTTATTATATAACTTATAAAATTAGCGTTACAACTTTGGTTCACATGCACATGCTATTTTCAAAACACCTTCCTCTCACTACTTCTCCCTCTCCACAAACCGCCCAAACTCCTTCAAAAACCTCAGCTTAAAACTCCCCACAGGCCCATTCCGGTGCTTCGCCACATGAATCTCCGTCATCTCTTTCTGCACTGTTTCCTTATCGTAATAATCCTCTCGATACATAAGCATAATGACATCCGCATCTTGCTCAATTTGTCCGGTCTCTCTTAAATCTGATAAAAGCGGACGCTTATCTTGCCGCGACTCTACAGAACGAGATAACTGTGATAACGCTACTACACAAACATTTAATTCACGTGCTAATAACTTAAGCTTACGAGAAATCTCACTAATCTCTTGAAATCTATTACCCTTATGCTTCGGATCGCCCGTAATGAGCTGCAAATAATCTACAATGACTAAAAGCTTTTTATCACCGTGTTTCCGCTTTAACTTACGGGTTTGCATCCAAATATCTTGCACCGTAACACCTGCATTGTCGTAAATCTCAAATGGCAACTCACCAATCTCCGCAAACGCCTTACTTACCTTCTCCCAATCTTCCATCGCAAAACGATGCTTCGGATTTTTCAGCCTACCTCCTGACACTTCACCTACGCAAGATGCCATCCTTTTTAACAATTGCTTACTACTCATCTCTAACGAAAACAATCCAACCGCCGCTCCAGACTTCGCCGCATGCAATCCAACATTAAGCGCAAACGCAGTCTTCCCCATAGAAGGACGCGCACCAAGAACGACAAAATCACCTTCCTGCAATCCGCACGTCATTTTATTTAACGATGTATAACCAGTCTCAATACCAGTAATCTCCTTCACATCTTGATGAAGCTCTTCATATAAATCAACTAGCGCATCCTTCAAATCAAACTCACATACAGAGTCTTTCTCCTCTAACTCACAAAGTGCCGTAATCGTCTCACCGATAACTTTCTCACTCTTCTCCGCAATAAGACGCTCTCCCATCTTGTGCCCGAGAACACCAGCCTGATACATTTTCCAGGCACCTCGAACAAGCCCCTCATAATAAGAGAAGTTGGCAGTTGTAGGCACACCATCCATTAACCCTATAAAATACTCCATTCCCCCGATTCCCTCTAAAAACTTCGGATCTACCCGAGAAATGAACGTCACAAGATCAATCGGTTGCCCCTCTCCTTCCATCTTTCGCATTAACTGAAATATAGACTTATGTACTGGCATAGAAAAATACTGCTCCGTCAAACGGCACTCCTTAATAAGCTCTCCATCAATTAATAGAGAACCTAACACCGTCTTCTCCGCCTCCACATTTTGAATACTCATGGCCGCCACCCGCGCTCCGCTAAAAAGCGCTGCAACTCTTCCTCTGACGGCGCATTCTTCTCCCACTCCTCACACCTCGCCAAAAACTCCTCCGTCTCCCCCGTACTAACAGACAACTCCTTCTTCCGAAACTTAGCCGTATCCGCCTCAACCTCACACACTTTCGTAAACCCTTTCCCGTGCCATCCTCTCAAAATCCCCTTCACATAAGCAATCGTCCGCTTATTATTCTCAAACGCAATTTGAAGCGCCTTCAGCACAAGCTCCTCTGACAAATCTTCCATCCACGCACTCAGTTCCTCCACCGCAAAAGGAGACAAACTACCGAAATGTTGCTCATAAAAAGAAAACACACGACTTCCCTTTTCTTCCTCTACAACCTCTTCTTCCTCTGTCTCCTCACAAATCGGCTCAACATCATCCACAGCCAAATCATCAGGCATACCGAAATGTGCTAAAAGCATCGGAACATTCAGCTCTTCCTCAGTGCACTTCTGAAGAAACATATGTACAAACTCCTTATTCTTCACACCCTTAAGCTCACGAAGTACACACTTCTCCACATTCGTATTCGTCACAGGATTATAACGAAGCCAATTTAAAACGAATAACTCCCGTGTATCCGCATCATAAAGAATCTTCCCATAATCAACAAAGCGCTGCACAAGCTTATCAACAGTCTCCCGGTTATAACCAGTCTCCATCTCAGCTAATCGCTTCGGAAAAGGAAAAATCCCACACTGCGTCGTCTTCGAACAAGTTAATAAGTAAACATAAAAATACCGCTCCTCCGGCGTCAAATCCAAAACAAAATCATCCTGCCAAAAATTCACCTGCACATTACGATACACCGCCATCCTAATTCCTCCCGTCTCCGTTCAAAATAAAAACCTCTTCATAATATATATGGGAGGTTAGTCGGGTTTTTGGCGTGTTATTTTAAATTTTTTTTGACTACTACTACGGTGTTTGTTGTTGTTTTTGTTTTGTTATGTTTTTTCTTAGTGATTTATTACTTGGTAGGGGCTTGCAAGGGGCTTAGGAGGGGCTAGTTATCGGTTACTTTGATTAGAAAGACCCATCTCCACATTCTGCTTAAACCAATTAAATGAATCCACAAATCTAATAAAAAACATATTAAATTCCAATAAAAAAGACCATATCAAAAGCATACTCCGATGTCATTTTGATACAGCCCCATCTATATTCGCTTAATAATTTTAGAAACATAAAGATATTAAAAATTTAATATACCTACAAAACATTACCGTCCTTTATATAATCATAGATCTTATTATCAATTGATTTCTCCATAATCATATTCATCGTAACAACAGGTAGTTCTTTTCCATTTTTATCTTTCATTTCAGTTTGTTCTACACTTGCTTTATCAGGTGTCGCTTTTCCTAAATAGTAAAAGTCGCTTCCCTCGTCATCATCTTTTTTCACAAAAATATGGACGTCAATATTATTTTCTTTAGCATCAATAATTGTTTGAACTTCCTTTGATTTTAATGTTCTATTACTTCTTGTATACCATTTAAGAACATCTTGATTAAGGAATTCATCACCGTAGTCCACACTGGATTCTACCTCATCATTTTTATGGTATGTGATAAATATTGGACAAGTATAGTACTTTGTCTTATAACCATACATAGTTGAGCTCTCGTCATTATGCCAATTTAAAAGTTTACACACATCTTTTCTTGAGTATTTTTTATATACAGTAAGGTTACTATCACACTCATAGTTTTTGCTCTTTTTCCTTGCACTTTTAATAATGTCCATAACCATACGCTTAAAGTATTGATTTTGTTCTAAGCTTTTTCGGATAGAATCATTAAACATATACATCTTATCGTCCTGTAAAGAGAGAATTGGCTTTTCTCCATATTTCTTTTGACTGTTTTGTGAGAAAAACTCTAATTCAAAAATTCGTTGTACTGAAGTAATCGTTTCATCATCTGTTAAGCAATTAGATTCTTCAAGTTGTTTTATATACTCATCCTTATCAACTTTTTCTTGCTTTAATAATAAGTCTAACAAAACGATTTCGTTTTTACGTTTTCCATTCAATACTTCCAATGAAAACATCGTTAAAACTTTATTTTCGTACTCTGTTAATGCAGGGACATCTTCTTTCATTTTCAATAAGAACTGATAATAGTTCGAATATCCTTCTGCAAGTACAACTGGATCAATAGAATGGTTTACTATAAAGTCATATAGATATGGAGTTCTTCCTATTCTATTTTTCAACTCAGCAAAAGCTTCCTTCAATACTTTCATTGCTGTTAAATTACTATTGTTAATCGCTTTAAAGATCTGCTTTTTCGCTATCTCTTCAAAGTTAACTGTTGAAATACCTTTAATATAACTCGTGTCATTTGTATATCTACGTATATTATCTTTATTTTGTGATCTATCTCCTGAAAGGGCAATCGGAATTAAATAGTTATTTTTATAGTTTCCAATAAAATCAATAATCGTAACAAAATCTTTCGAATCGTGTTTTCGAAGTCCACGCCCTAACTGCTGTATAAAGATAATGCTTGATTGAGTTTGTCTCAACATAACAACTTGGTTCACACTCGGAATATCAATACCTTCATTAAAAATATCTACTGTTAAAATATAATCCAGTATGCCATTTTCTAATTGATTCACCCGCAGTTCTCTTTCCTCTTGGGAATGATCGCCGGTTAATGCAAATGTGCGAAAACCTTTTTCATTTAAAGCATGTGATAATTGTTCTGCCTCATCTTTTCGGCTGCAAAACATTAGTCCTGTTACTTTCTCACCAGAAAAACCATAATATTTTACTTTTTCAACTATATGATCTACTCGTTCTTCCGTAACAAGTTTAGATAAAACAGTAGTGTCATCTATCTTTTCACCATTATATTCAAAATCAGTTACTCCAAAATAATGGAAAGGACAAAGCATATCTTCTTCAAGTGCTTCTTGCAATCGAATTTCATAAGCAATGTTGTAATCAAATAGCTCATAAATATTAAAATTATCTGTACGTTCAGGTGTAGCGGTCATTCCCATTAAAAATTTCGGTTTAAAATAATCAATAACTCTATGATAAGAACCAGCACCTGCTTTATGAACTTCATCTATTAAAATATAATCAAATAACCCAGGATCAAATTGCTGTAAATTTTCTTCTTTTGAAATGGTTTGGATCGTCGCAAATAAATATTTAGCATTTATTTGTTTATTTGACCCTGATAAAATTCCAAAGTCCTCATCTATCCCACCAAGAACTTTTTGAAAATCAGATTTCGCTTTATTTAATATTTGCTCTCGGTGAACAATAAATAACATCCGTTTAGGTGCAAAATTTCTGACATCAAATGCTGAAAGATATGTCTTCCCCGTTCCTGTTGCAGAGATAACTAAGCCTTTTTCTTTTCCGGCGTCTCGAATAGCTTGTATTTCTTGTAACGCAGCTTGTTGCATTTTATTTGGGGTAATTTTCAAAGCTTCTTCAATTGAATTGTGATATTGACCAGGTAATTCTATAACTCGATCTAGTAACTTATTTTCTGCAGCTTGCTCATATATTGTTTCGTAATTTGCAATCAACTCTTCGGTTAATACTTGAGAATGCTCCCAAACTTCTTCAAATTGGTTTTTAAAATGCTGTACAATCTCTCCATCTTCATGCGATGTTAACTTAACGTTCCATTCATAGTTTACCTTCAAAGCATGTGCAGTTAGATTTGAACTACCGACAATTAATGAACAATGTGTTTTATTATCAAATATGTATCCCTTTGAATGAAAACCAGATAAGTTTGTTAATCTTACTTCTACATTTTCAAGTTTCATTAATTCTCTAAACACTTTTGGTGTATTAAAATTTAAAAATGTAGATGTTAATATACGTCCTTTAACCCCTTTTTGTTTAAGGTCAAGGAAATGTGATTTTAAAGTCGCCAGTCCACTTTCTGTAATAAAAGCCACTGAGAAAATAAAGGATGTACTGTTTTCAAGCTCCTCCAACAATGAGCTTAAAACATTTTCATTTTTTTTCGTATTATTTACTAATAACTTAGGTTTATATATTCCGGGATGATTATGTTTTTGATCAATAAACCCTTTATATAAAGACCCCTCTAATTTTTGAATAAAATTCTCCATATGATCACCATTTATGACAATTTTTTATATTAATTGTATTACTCACTGATTTAAAGTGCAAATTTATTACAAACATAAAAAACTATCCGTATAAAACGAATAGTTTTTTTAAGATTACTTTACAATCGATTCTTTTGATAATTTCTCAATAGTTGGGATATCCGCAGGTGCCCATTCTAAAGCTGATAGCTCATTCGGATATAACCATTTAATTGCTACATGCTCAGTTAAAACCGGACTTCCTTCAACAAGTTTACAATAAAAAGTTTTCAAATGAACAATACCAAAATCATACTCATAGGCTGTATAATCAATTTGTTCACCAATCTGCACGCTACAATGCATTTCTTCATCAATTTCACGCTTTAACGCCTCTTGAGGTGTTTCTCCCTCTTCTATTTTCCCACCTGGAAATTCCCACATAAGAGGTAGCGATTTAGATGGTCCTCTTTGCGCACATAAAATTTTCTCTTCTTGGACAATTACTGCTCCAACAACATAAATATTTTTCTTCATTATGTCCTCCTTAAATCTCACAGAAACTCTATACTTTATGTTTCCACACTTTATAGACTGAAAAATGCCTTTTATATCTTTTAACGACTAATATATTTTTAATCAGTAAGCTAGATTTTATCTAACCCTATCTAGCCCTTTTAATGTAATTAGCCTAACACTCTCATCTCTTTTATATTATATAGAAGTAACTACAAAAATAAAGCATGATTGACTACTTCCCTCTTAAGCCTCTTTTTCCACCATCTCTTCATACCTAAAATTACTCTCCTCCAAAAACCCCCTAGTCTCCCCACTATCCTTATAATAAGAATTCCAACCCCGCTCCCTCAAAATCCCCTTCCAACTCTCACTCTCCAC
This sequence comes from Bacillus sp. MYb78, assembly GCF_002975115.1. Taxonomy (NCBI): domain Bacteria; kingdom Bacillati; phylum Bacillota; class Bacilli; order Caryophanales; family Bacillaceae; genus Bacillus; species Bacillus sp. MYb78. The sequence goes on along the minus strand of NZ_PCOB01000021.1, from coordinate 51,777 downwards.
CATCTTCTTAATCACACCATCCCAATAAGCAACCTCTTCCTCCGTCATATCTTTCGGGCCCATGATTCCTTTCCAGTGCTGGAATATGACGTCGATTCCTTGTTCTTTCCATGTTGGGATTTGTGGTAGTCGGTCTATCCGTTTTGGTGCGGATACGGCTAGTATTTTTATTTTGCCGGCTTTGTATTGTTTTTCGGCTTCGGATAGGGTCATGGTTGCGGCGCCTATTTGTTTGTTCGTTAGGGCGTTTATGATTTTTTCTTTGTTGTCGTAGACGAAGAATTGTAGTTCGGCTGGGTTTATGCCGAATGCTTTGCTTACTTGTACGAAGGATAGGTGATCGTCGTTTCCTAGGCCGGGGGCAACTCCGATTTTGAAGTTTTTCTTGTTTTGTTTTAGTTGTTTCATTAGTTCGTTTGCGTTTTCTATGTTTGAGTCTTTTGATACGACAACGACTTCCCAGTCCGATACGAGTGTTGCGAGCGGCGTGAAGTCTTTATATGTTAGTTTACTGTGGCCTAGTAGGTTGTTCGTTATGAGTAAGCTTGAGTTAATCGTCAGTACGTGACCGCCTTTTTGTTTCGTATATTTCCATCCGACATCACCGCTGCCACCTACTTTGTTTGTGACTGTGATTGGTTTTGTGAAGATTTTTTCTTCTGTTAGTGTTTTTTGCATTGCTCGTGCTGTTAAGTCCCAGCCTGCGCCTTGAACGTTTGGCGCAACGATTTCTACTTTGTCGATGTTCACTATATTCGTATGGGATGTTTCTGAGGAACAACCAGCTATTACTCCTGTCATGATCCATATGCATAGTAATAATTGTTTTTTCATAGTCCTCGTCCTATTCGATATTTTCGTTCTGGTCGTCCGATAATGCCATATGTGTATTCTACTATGCATTCTTTTGTCGCTACTAAGTATTCTAAATATCTTCTTGCGGTTGTTCTGGAGGCACCCATTTGTTCTCCCATTTCTTCTATTGTAATGCCCTCTTCGAATCCTTTTATAATGCCTTTCACTTTTTGCAGTGTTAACGGATCCACACCTGTCGGTAAGTTTTTTATGTCTTGTGTTTGCGAAGTCCCGAAGAAATTATCGATGAGTGCTTGATTTACTTCATTGTTACTATGTAATAGTTGCTTCTTTCTTTTATAGTCTTCAATTGTGCGAACAAATTTTTCTAACGTGACCGGTTTTATAAGATAGTTGCTTACGCCATTTCGAATTGCTTTTTCTAGCATATAGTTTTCATTCGCCGCCGTTACCATAATGACGTCAACGCTTGGAAAGTCAGCATGAATTTTTGGCAATAAGTCTGTTCCAATTCCATCTGGTAAGTAATTATCTAATAGAAGCAAATCGATTTCTTCCCTTTGTAGTAGTTCCATCGTTTCTTTTGCGTTTAATGCTTTTCCGATCACTTTTACATCCTTTATTTTTAATAAAAACTCTTCCTGAACTTGCGCGACGCGGAAATCATCTTCTGCAATTGCAACCTTCAACATATGCCCATCCCCCTGTTTGTTATGTACTTTCTCTCAATGTTTTCGGAAGGTAAATTGTAAAAATAGCTCCCCCATTTTTCTCGTTTTGAATTTCAATTGTTCCCCCTAGTAGATCTACCATTTCTTTCACGTTTGCTAGTCCGTAACCGCGATCATTTCCTTTCGTTGAAAATCCTTTTTGAAAAATGGTCGTTATTTTTTCTGCCGGTATTCCTATCCCGCTATCTATCACTTCAAACACAATATCGTGCCCAATATCGGTAACAAAGAAGGAAACACTCTTTTCCTCTCGTTCATTCACCGCATCAAATGCATTGTCGATTATGTTTCCAAGAATCGTAATAAGATGCGAAACCTTTATATGGTCTGGTAACGGATGAAGCGCGCTATCTCCTTCAATATGAAAATCGATTTTCTTTTCAGACGCTGTTCCGATTTTTCCTAATAAAATAGCTTGTACTTTCGCATCGTGAATTTGATGAAATAAAATATGGTTTTGGCTTTGATGAATATTAGATTCTTGCTGGATAAATTCAATTGCTTCTTTGTAATGTCCTAACTGAAGTAATCCTGATAAGACGAAAAGTTTATTTGTAAATTCATGTGTTTGAGCACGTAAATCCTCAGAATACTTTCTTACCTCAGATATCGTATTCACTAAGTTTTGCAGTTCTGTTTTATCTCTAAAACTACATACAACCCCTACCGTACTGTTATTTTCAAGTATCGGTGTCATGTTTAAAATAAACACTTTATCTTGAAACGCGATTTCTTGATCGCTTTCTAACACTCGTTCCATATTAAATTCCGGTAAAACCTTTGAAATGTGTTGCTGCATATAATCATCATTTACATGTAGCATCTCTTCTGCCGACGTATTCATCATCGTAATAAACCCGTTTTGATCAATAGCGATAATTCCTTCTTTTATAGATAGTAATATTGCACTTCGTTCCCGGTATAGCGCTGCAATTTCATTCGGCTCTAAACCCAGTGTATCTTTCCGAATGCTACGTGCTAAAAGAATGCCACCAACAATTCCGGCTAATAATACCGCTACGGAGAAGAGGATAATTTCTTTCGTTCTACTCAATATGTTAGATTCAATACCTTTTATTAGAAACCCTACTGTCACAACGCCTACTACTTGATCGTAATCTCCGTTATGAACAATAATAGGTGCCTTCGCCATTAAAGCAGGACCACTTTCACCATTTCCTTCGAGCGTATAATAGCCACCAAAAGTGAGTGCTTCATAGTTATACGGGTTGTTACTCTTTGTTCCAATCAACTCAGAATTAGAATGAGAATACATAACCCCATAACGATCTTCTACAATGACGTAATCCGCACCAGCTTGCTCGCGAACTTGTTCCGCAATGGATTGAATGGTACTTTTATGCTCGTTATTTTGAAAAGCCTCTTTTATAGCTGGCATAAAAGAAAGAGATTTAGCTGTTTGCAGCGCTAACTGTTCTACTTGGCGCTTCGTATCAACGGACTGAATGTAAACAAATATTCCCGCTAATAGGAGAACGACAAATAAAATTAACGCGATAATTAAGCTTACTATTTTCGTTTGTAATGACACTTTGCGTGATTTTTTCATGCTTCATATCCTTTGATAAAATATTCAAAACTATCAATCTCCTTTTTTCTATTATTATGACAAAACTGAAAATGAAGCAACTATTAAAAATATCCATGTTCATAAAGTACAAAAAGAATAAAATTGTCATAATATTGAGATTTCATTCAAAGAACAGTACAATTCTTTTACAATGAACACGTTTTCATAATTATCATTTTATTACTAAGCAAGAGGAGGAATTAGTATGGCTCAAGTAAAATCAAACCGAGTCGCCGGCAATATCTTCAAAGGTTCAGTCGGTAATTTAATTGAATGGTACGACTGGTACGTTTACTCTGCTTTCGCTGTTTACTTCTCAGCAGAGTTCTTTCCTAAAGGAGATCCAACGAGTCAGTTACTGAACACAGCGGCTATTTTCGCAGTTGGATTTTTAATGCGCCCTATCGGAAGTTTATTAATGGGCCGCTATGCGGATCGGCACGGACGCCGGGCAGCATTAACACTTTCTATTACGGTTATGGCCAGTGGTTCTTTCATTATCGCCTGTACACCTAGTTACGAAAGCATCGGGATTATGGCGCCTATTATTTTAGTTCTTGCCCGTTTACTACAAGGATTATCACTTGGCGGAGAGTACGGAACATCTGCCACATATTTATCTGAAATGGCTAGTAGTGGTCGCCGCGGTTTTTATTCAAGCTTCCAATATGTAACGCTCGTTGCTGGACAGATGGTTGCGTTAGGCGTTCAAATTGTTCTTCAGCAATTACTAAGCGAACCAGATATGAAAGCTTGGGGATGGCGTATTCCATTCATTATTGGAGCGATGGGCGCAGTAGCTGTATTATGGCTTCGCCGCACGATGGATGAATCGGAGCAGTTCTCAAACATAAAATCACAAAAACGCGAAAGCGCAGGAACCGTTCGCGCTCTTATGAAACATCCGAAAGCAGTATTAACAGTAGTCGGCCTAACACTAGGAGGCACTGTTGCATTTTATACGTACACAACATATTTACAAAAGTTCATGGTAAACACAGTCGGCCTTCCGAAAGAAGTTGTAAGCTGGATTAACTTTGTTGCACTACTTATTTTCGTTGTACTTCAACCGATTGCAGGGCTACTATCCGATAAAATCGGACGCCGCCCACTATTAATGGCATTCGGTATTCTCGGAACATTACTAACAGCACCGATCTTCTTCTTCATGGAAAAAACGACAGAACCAATCGTAGCATTTTTACTCATGATGGTCGGTCTCATTATCGTTACTGGTTACACATCAATTAACGCAATTGTAAAAGCAGAACTCTTCCCGACCGAAATTCGCGCACTTGGCGTAGGTTTACCATATGCACTAACAGTCGCGATATTCGGCGGAACAGCTGAGTTCATCGCATTATGGCTAAAAAGTATCGGAATGGAATCATTATTCTACTTCTATGTGGCGGGTTGTATCGCGATCAGCTTTATTACGTATTGGCGTATGGATGAGTCATCGAAGACTTCGCAGATTGAGGCAGAGCTTGGTGGTGGGGATAGTTTAGCTAATAATAAGTCTAGTTAAAATTATGTATTCTATGTTCTTCGTTTATCTGAACTCGATTTACTTTATCTAAGAAGGCATAATTTATTCATATATAATTTAAAAACCTTTGGATATTGGTTCTATAAACAAAAGATATGGCGATGTTGCAAGAAATACTCAATTAGAGCACCCTACAAATTACACTGAAATATATTGGTATCAACAAGGTAGAAAAAGACAATATACTAGATACACTTTGTATTTAATTCAATACATATTTCTAATAATATCCCCAGTAAGTACTCATGAACCTAAAATATATTGAAATTAATAAAAAACTAAAATAACATCAAGAACTTGCAGATTTACAATATTAAATATCTATCAATATGATTTATTCTATTGATAGATATTTAATTAATTTTACACTTCAGCTAAGGCTTACAAGTATCTCGTATGACTTATCTCAAAATCCCTATTGATGTTAAATTTATTCATTTTTAAGACTAGAAACAAATTAATATAGTAAATTCACATTTTAGGGGTACTACCCCATCACCATCAAGCTAATATTTTAAAGTACTCCCAAAATAAAATTGTTAGCTCTCTACAGTTATTTATGTGAATTCAGCTCGTTTTTTGTTTTGGATGAAAATTATGTTTGAACTTGATAGCAATGTGGTGCTGCCCCTATTAGGCAAATTCGACAAAGAAAAGACACCCAAAGGTACCTTCCTCCGACTTAAACCATCTTAATTTTATTGTGTTGTTATTATATAAGAAAAGAAGACATCGCCTAAGATGTCTTCTTTTACTTGTACACTTGGTGTTAAGAAGGTATTTATTGCTTAAAAACCATAAAAAAATATAACAATCATCGAGTAAACCTATTATAGCATCAATAAATAGAGTTTTTATATGCATTTTTACATATATATAGATTTATTTATGTTTTATATATATAGTTAAATTGTCTGTTTCTTGTTTTAATTCGTTTGTTTATTTTGAGTGCTCCAGCAATGGAGCCTTTTTTTATGCAATAAAACATTTTCTTAGCATTACTTAGTTGATCTATATTAACTTTACCCTCTTAATTATATCTATATTTTACCAAATGATTATATAGATAACCAGTTTTTTCTAATAATTTAGTGGATTGATAATTTTAATGTTAGTTGTTAATACTTATAGAAAAATTCATCATGCAATGAAAATTGAGAAATCAAGAATTATAAAAAACTTATAGTATCTTTAGGAAAAGTACATTTATAATTTGTATATTAATATGTTATAATTTAATTTCTAAAACTACCAAAAAAGGACTGCCAGTAATGGTGGTCTTTTTTATACTGGTGAGATTGTACTAGGTTGAGCAAAAAAATGGAACCGAAAAAGTTATTTCTAATGAGGATAGCCTTCTTATGATGAAGTTTAATTCAGTGAATCTGCAAGCAAACATAAAAGAAGGAAAAAATTACGATTTTACTTTACGTGGATATAGAGTACCTATACTTTCATGGTTTCCAAATTTAGATGGTGCCGAACCACAAAATTAGCACTATTCTTTAATAAAAAATCCGACTCATTTTTTAATGAGTCGGATTTTTTATTAAAGAGCTATTTCGTATTAATTTGTGCCATCATTTAATATGCTATTTTTAAATGATTTCCAAATTTGATAACTAATTATCTAAATTTCTAAATTCTATACAGCACTATCAATTAAACAATTATTAGATATATCTTCTATCTAAAACATCGTATTATCATTAGCTGCTTCACTTGGAATCTCTTGAATTACATCCCAGTGTTCGACAATCTTTCCATCCTTGATACGAAATATATCCACTATAGCAACTCCCTTATCTTGAGAATTAGTACGAGAGTGTACATGAAGAGCAACTGTATCCCCTTCAGCTACTACACGTTTAATCTCTGCAGAGGAATTAGGATTTTTAACAAAATCCTCCTTAAAGAAATCCATGAAGGCTTTTCGTCCATCAGCAACAAAAGGATTATGTTGCTTATAATCTTCGCTAACATATTTAGGGATAATATCGATATTATGTTTGTTAAAAACTTCATTATAGAAATCAACTACCATCTTTTTATTCTTTTCATTTTCTTTCACTTCTTTTGATACAGAAGTAACATTCTCGCTCTTTATTGAGTTCCCTTTGTTATTACCGGTGGAAGCTTGATATACCAAAGTCGAAACTACTCCTAAAATAAATACAGAAATAATTGTTATGATTAAACTTTTCTCTAATTTCATATATACCTACCTCTTCTACTTAAATAAGTTTTCTTCTATAAAAAGTTTGAAGAAGGAGAAACCTTCCCCAAAATGTAATGTCAGGGGTAATGTTAGGAATTTCATTTATCCTCCCCCTATACAAGGCATATTAGAAACGATTAACTCTAACTTAATACCTCATTAACAGTTGCACTGTCCACAATTTGAATAAACTTCTTAACCTTATCGTTCTCATCAAACTTATAAAGATGACAAAAATCTGCTACAAATGACTTCCCTGTAGCTTTATATGTTCCACTATATTTTCCATACACAATAACAGTATTGTTATTAAAAGTATAAATTTCATCTTTAGCGCTATAGTCATTCCATTCCGTGCCAAGACGTTCATGTACGTTTTTCACTACTTCATCTGGACCTATATAAGTACCTGCATATGGAAACCCAGCAGCTTCTGTCCAAGATACATTTTCACTTAAATACGTTTTGAACGCATCCAATTTCCCTTCGCCAGTTAACACATACGTTTCATGTAATAGTTTTTGATATTTATTCATATCATTAACCCCAAGGCATTTCTTTTGTTACAACTTTTGCACTTAATTCTAATACACCTTTATTTGCATAGTCTGGATATGCTGCTTCAAGTTTTGCCACAAAATCTTTTGAAGTTCCACTTTCCTCAGAAGCTTGAACCGCAGTTCTTAGATAATCCATTGTCGCAGTAAGTGCTTGATTATTTAGAGATTTTTCGATTGATCCATGGCTTGGTACAATTATGTCAGCATGTAATGCTTGTAACACTTTCAAGTTCTCAATCCACGCCTCCATCGCCGCTTTTGAGCTAGTATCCGCTAAGAATACATGTATTTCGTTAAATACATCAATACCACCAATTAATACTTTCAGCTCTTTATTAAATAAGCTAGTTCTGTAATGATCTAAGCCTACTAGTTCAAATGTTAACCCCTGAAAGTCAATCGCTTTTTCTTTAAACACTTGAGGTAATACCACGTTACTTGGCGCATTTTCTCCAAGGGCGTCTTTCCAAACTTTTAATTTCCCTAAGACAGAATGAACGATATGTTCAACAGTAGACTCCGTAGCATACGCTATAGCTTCTGGGTAAACGGCTTTAATGCTCTCTAATCCAAAGTAGTAGTCTGGATCCCCATGAATAATAAAGATTTTATCTAGAGATAAGTTGTTTTTTTTCAAATACTCTACAATTTCTTTCGAATCAGATTGAGTAAATTTTGAGTTTATTAAAAATGCATGTCCTGCTTTCTCAACTAATGTTGCTGTGACCATAAAGCTTTTTTCGTCCGAACTAAACACCGTTAATTTCACATCTTTTTGATTTGTATCGATTGTTTTAAACATAGTATGTTATTCTCCTTTTGTTAAAGTTATTAACTAATTATCATATTTTTATCTTGTTTCGATAAAATCTCCCACTCCCATTCATCTGAAAGTGTAATAGTACTGGCGAATATTCCGGAGATGAATGTCAGGTGTCCTAAGATAACATGTTTGCTACTATATCCTAAATTTTCTTAATATAAATTTTTAAAACGCGCTTCAATTTTATCCGGCGTCATTACGCCACCACCAATAGGAATAATTTGATTATCCTTTTGTAAAAGTAAGGAAGGATAGCTATTAACACCAAGCTGTCGAACTTTATTGAAATCATTTTGGACATCTATTATTGTTTCTTGAGCGTTTAAACGTTCTAATACTTGTTCAGGGTCCAAACCATGCTCGATTGCAATTTTGCGATATGTTTCAGGATCACTCAGACTTTGGCCCTCATAATAAAACGCTTTTTGCATAGCCGAAGTGAATTCTAATAAACGGTCTGGCGCTAATGAGCGTAAAGCTGAAAAACCAATTGCAGCATCTTTCGAATTCATTTTAAAAGTCCCTTCCTCCACCAATTTTTGATATGAAGGACCAAATTCAGCACCTGTAAGTTGATTAATTCTTTTATTTCCTTCTTCTATATATGAGAAGTTTTTCATTGGTAAATTATCTAAAAATAACCCTCCACATAAAACCGTTAATGGCACTTCAGTGTGGTTTTTGTAAAATCCTTTAATACTTTCTGAAAAACCATAGCACCATCCACAATATGCATCCCATACGTAAATAAGGTTATCTTGTTTCGTCTCCATTTAAATCTCCTACCTTTTTTTTATTATCCAGCTCAACTAAATTTTTGGTTTATATAAGTACATCTTTTTATACCTTGTTCTTTTTTAGATACCTTACTATATTTCCCCAAAACTAATATTTCCAAAGAAAGATCCACCAAGGTTTTTAACAAAAGATAACGTTGCACCTTATTGCCCCGTAACAGAAAATACTAAAGCTTAGAATATGCATTGATTTGAATGTGTTAGTAACTTTCTACACCGGGTGGCAACGTATGGACCACCATCCTTAATTAAATATATAAATCATATTTTTAGCAGATATTAGTTGTAACTAAATTGATTACATCTTTATGTAACTATTTTAGTTACAACTAATATAGAAGTCAATTCTTTTTTTCGAAAACATTAAATTTCTACATTAATCTACAACCAATCCCACTCTTTAAAAAAATATATCAACGATTATTCGATTATATCGATCGTAACTCCGAATATATCAACGTTTCGACACAACATATCGATTTACCGACAAATTTCGAGCGCGTTATCTCCTAAACTAACAACCAATCCCACATCAAGTTCACCTACAAAACCAAAAAAGTACCAGATCCCTCCATATCCACCAAGTTTCAAAAATGATGGATATAGAACCCATGGTAGCATTTTCACTCATGATATTCGTCCTCATCATTTTTATTGGCTACACATCCATTAACGCAATTGTAAAAGCGGAACAGCTGAGTTCATCGCATTATTGCTAAAGAGTATCGGAATGGAATCACTATTCTACTTCTACGTAGCTGGCTGTATCGCGATAAGCTTTATTACGTATTGGCGTATGGATGAGTCATCGAAGACTTCGAAGATCGAGGCGGAGCTTGGTGGTGGGGATACATTAGTTAATAATAAATCTAGTTAAAAAAGGCAACTTAAGGTGCCTTTTTCTCATTTGAATTTACTATTTGAGTAATCTAATCGTTTACCTTTGATCCTTAAATCCCCAACCGGAGACTAAATAGTTTTGCGTTTTGTTTATCGTAACGCGAATTGCCTTTTTCTTATCATTTTTAGAATAACCTTCTACATCAATAAAACCATCACGTACTCCATGTAAAATCTCAACTTTAGTAACTACAAGATCTATATTTTCTTTATCCTTCATATAGTTTATTGCTACTTTTGAAGCTTTATCTTGAGTAATATTTTTGTTGTACATTGTATAAGATATGTAGCCTATTATTAATAATAAAATTGTAAAAATGGCAATATTCACCTTTTTTCTCTTATTCAATATATTTCCTCCTTAAGAAGATTTATAATATAACTATAAATCTTTTTTGAGGAGATGGAAATATGGGAAGTTCAGTTTCAGATAAAAGCCTTTCCCATTTGGCTACTAGTAGTTATGGTGATGCTCTTACAGAAGTTGTATAATTTGGTAAACAAAAAGAGATTTGGAAACCTGTAGAAATAAATGGTGCTGTTCTTCATAACTCAAATAATAGCTTTGATGCCACTGTTTACAAGAATGAAGAAACAAAACAAGTTGTGATTGCTTTTCGCGGCTCTTGGGAAGCACCTGATTTTTATGATGCAGATGTATTTGATGTTATGGGTAATCGTTTTAGAAAAAATCAAGATAGTTTGGAAAAAATGAATAGCTTTGACACTTCATCACTTCCTTTAACTGAACAATTTAATTTCGCTATGGCGAAAGAAAGAAAGCAAAAAATAGTTGCAGAAAGTCAATTTACTAATGCTGATGATTTAACAAAAGAAGTAAAGAAATATATGAAAGACCCTAAAAATGGGTTAGACGGATACCAGCTTACATTAACCGGCCATTCTCTAGGTGGTGGTTTAGGTGAATACGCTGGGGTTATGAATGATGTAGCAGTTGTTAGTTACGAAGCTCCAAATGTTATTGATTCATTACCTAAAGATAAAAAGGAAAAAGCCTTAAGGGGGGATTATAAAGATCAAATTACAACTATCGGAAACCCCAATGATACTGTATTTACTGGTTTTAGAGGAAATGATAATAAAAATAGAGGTCGTATAGGTCATTTATTTTATACAGATAAACCAGATATAAAAAATGATAATAGGATTCATGATGCAAGTAGTTATATTCCATTTTTACCTTTTTTAACAAATGGTTATAATACTGTTCGTTTTTTCATGGGTTTTATGGGACCAAGCTTTCATTCCATGGATAACCTTAGTCACGATAAATACGGTTATTTAAATATGCCGAATATGTACGATGGGGAGACAGGAGAGAAAATTCAGGGGTCCCCGCGCGCTGATGGGGTTACAATTCATTTAACAGTCGAAGAAGTTAAACAAATTACTTCAGATTTAAGAAGAGAAATTGATGATATTAACCAAAAGATCGTACAAGCAAGCAATAAAATTATTAATGTATTACAACAATCACCAGCTAGTGTTGATGGTAATTTAATTAATACACTTACATACGGCATTTATGGATTTCAAAGAGGGTATATGGAACGTATTCGTTCTGAGGCTGATTTCATAGAACAAAGAGCGGTTGAATTTGAAACTGTTGATAAACAAAACTGAAAAACGGGTGATCTTCATGAAAAATTATGATGTTATAGCACATGCTGCCGATGTAGTAGGTGCCAAAAATGATTTAGAATCGTGTATTTTAGAATTAGAAAATCACAGAAAAAATGTCAATGCCATAAAAACACTATTGGGACATAGCTGGAAAGGAAATACCGCTAAAGAAATTGAAAGAAGGTTAAGTGAAGTAGAGAAAGAACTTGTCTATAGAATTGATGAATTTAGAAAGATAGGAGATGATTTAGATAGATATAGAAGAGCAATGGATAGCTTCGCGAATCAATTCATGATGATGGGGCCTAAATATTAGTATAAAAACACCCTAATGTATCCATTTCTGACTTCGATAAATATATATAATCTTAGCTCTGCGCGCTTTGCTTATTTGTCATACTTAATTCTAAATTTAACCTTACCAATATGAAGGTTATTATAAATTATGCATGTATAACTAATGTTTGTTTCATCTTACAAAATAATACGTACTACATATTGAGTTTATTTACTATAAAAAATGACTTAAATTCTAAAACATTTAATTTTGTAGAACCTGTCCCCTTTGATTACCGCATAATTCCATAGTGTTTTCTCCACCTAATTTTGGAGCACTGCTAATCAAAAATTTTTATTTTTGAACAAGAAGCATTTCGTATCTAATAATTCCCTTTGTTAGCTTAATGCCCATGTAAAACAAAAAGCACCAGGTCCCCCTAGTGCTCTCCCTCTAAAACAAATGACAAGCCACCTGATGCCCCTTCGCAATCTCAACCATCTTCGGTACTTCCTGTGCGCATTTTTCAGTGGCGAATTTGCAGCGCGTTCTGAATTTGCAGCCGGATGGTGAGTTTAGTGGGCTTGGTACTTCTCCCTCTAGGATTATTCTTTCTTTCCCAGTGTTTGTTGGATCTGGTTCTGGCATAGATGAGAGTAGTGCTTGTGTGTATGGATGTGCCGGTTTTGTGTATAGGTCTTCGCTGTCGGCAATTTCTACTATGTTTCCTAAATACATGACTCCGATTCTATCTGAGATGTGCCTTACCATCGATAGGTCATGTGCGATGAATAAGTATGTGACTCCTGTTTCTTCTTGAATGTCTTGCAGCATGTTTACGACTTGTGCTTGGACTGAGACATCGAGTGCTGAGATTGGTTCGTCACATAGGATAAAGTCAGGTTTTACAGATAGTGCGCGCGCGATGCTAATGCGCTGGCGCTGGCCTCCACTAAATTCGTGCGGGTAGCGATATAAATGTTCTTCTTTTAAGCCTACCTTTTTCAGAAGGTCTAAAATGATTTCTTTTTGTTCTTCTTTTTCGTAGGAACCGTGAATGTTCATCGGTTCGCTAATAATTTGGAATACGTTCATTGCCGGGTTTAATGATGCGTATGGATCTTGGAAAATAATTTGCATTCGTTTTCTATATTCTTTTAGTTCACTTTCTTTTAAACTTGCGATATCTTTTCCGTCGAATAAAACGTTACCTGAAGTGACATCGTGTAAACGAATGATGCTTCTTCCTGTCGTTGATTTTCCGCAACCTGATTCTCCTACTAAACCGAATGTTTCACCTTTTTTAATGGTGAAGCTAAGGTCATCGACTGCTTTTAATTGCTCTGTTTTCCTGCCAAATAGTCCTTTTTTAATAGGAAAATACTTTTTTAAGTTCCGAACTTCAATTAAGTTTTCTTCATGCATGTGAATCACCTACTGTCTTATCGTTTAACCAGCACATGGAACGTCTTTCGTTTCCGATTTCAAAATATGGCGGACGTTCTTTTTCACAAATGTCCATCGCATGCGGGCAACGCTCTGCGAATGGGCAACCTTGTGGCGGGTTTAATAAGTTTGGTGTTACACCTTGAATAGGAGCGAGTCTTTCTTTTACACCGTTCGATATTTTTGGCAGAGAGTTTAATAGCCCTTTCGTATATGGATGATTCGGCGATTGGAAAATATCAAGTACAGGTCCTTCTTCCATAATAAGCCCGCCATACATAACGATGACGCGCGTACAGTTTTGCGCGACAATTCCTAAGTCATGCGTAATAAGAAGTAACGCCATATTCGTTTCGTTCTTTAAGTTTTTCATTAAATCTAGTATTTGTGCTTGTATCGTTACATCAAGTGCAGTCGTCGGCTCGTCCGCAATAAGAAGGTCAGGGTTGCAAGACATCGCCATTGCGATCATAACCCGCTGCTTCATACCACCGCTTAGTTCATGCGGATATTGTTTTACCCTTTCTTCTGGCGACGAAAGGCCGACTTGTTTTAACAAGTTAATCACGATTTGCTCTGCTTCTTTCTTTTTCACTTTTTGATGACGTATAATTACTTCCGTCATTTGTTTCCCAATTTTCACGACTGGATTTAGCGCTGACATTGGGTCTTGAGAGATAAGTGAAATTTGATTTCCTCTAATAGAACGTAATTCTTTTTCAGATTTAGAAAGTATGTTTTCATTATGAAAAAGGATTTCCCCTTCTTTCACTTTTCCTGGTGACGTAACGAGAGACATAACAGACTTCGCCATTACACTCTTTCCGCTTCCAGATTCCCCAACGATACCGACTACTTCTCCTTTATTTAAGCGAAATGTAACGCCGCGAACCGCTTCAACTTCGCCACTTTCTATGAAAAAAGAAGTTTTTAAATTTTTCACTTCTAGTAGTTTTTCAGACACGCTTCTCACTCCTTTCACTTAACACTTTAGTTTTCATGTCCGGCTCCTTTTGGTGCGAAAGCTTTCTTCAACGCTTCACCAATTACGTTAAAACTAAGTACCGTTAAAAGGATAAGGAATCCTGGGAAGAGCGTTAAATACCAAGCTTCACCAATATATCCTTGCGCATTGTTTAGCATGCTGCCCCAAGAAGAATCTGGTTCTCTAATACCTAAACCTAAGAAACTAAGTGATGATTCCATTAAAATCGATGTCGCAATCGTTAATGTCGCGGCGATAATAATGGTTGATAAAATGTTAGGAATGATATGTCTTACAATAATCATAAGTGATTTTTGTCCTGATACTTTTGCGTATAAAACGTACTCACGCTCTTTTACAGATAACGTTTCTGCCCTTACAATGCGCGCGGTGTCCATCCATGTTAGTAATCCGATAATAAGAACTAACGTCGTAATTCCTGGTTTTAAATACGCATTTAATAGTAGCATTAAAAAGAATGATGGAATTGACATAAGTACTTCAACAACTCGCATTAAAAAGTTGTCTAACTTTCCTCCAAAATATCCGCTAATTGTTCCGACTGCGGTCCCGATTGTAATAGAAACAACCATCGCAAGGAAACCGACCGCAAGTGAAACTCGTCCGCCATATAACGCTCTCGTTAAGTAATCCCTTCCGTAATCATCCGTTCCGAAAGGATGACTCATACTTGGTTCTTGTAAGCGATCTGGAATTGACATTTTACTAGGATCGTACGGCGATACGAATGCGAAAATTGATGCGACCGTTAAAACCGCAAGTATAATAACTCCCATTGCAACAAACTTATTTTTCGTAAAGCTATGTTTTATCGTTTGAAATCTCCTATTATTCATTCCAAATCACCCCCTCATTCGAATGCGCGGATCTACTACGCCATATAAAATATCAGCAATTAAGTTACCGAGAATTAACATGAATGATGATAGTAATGTAATTGCCATGATAATCGGATAATCAAATCTAAAAATAGCATTTACCCCAAGTGAACCAAGACCCGGCCATGAGAATACTGTTTCCGTAATAAACGCTCCGCCTACTAAACTTGGAATCGATAATCCGAAAATTGTAATGATCGGTATTAATACATTTCGAAGTACGTGATTAAATAACACCGTTTTCTTTGAAGCGCCGTACGCATATTGAATTTGTACATATTCTTCTTCTAATTGCTGAATCGTACTTGAACGAATATATCTCATATAAACAGATACGTTTTGGAACGCTAACACCATGCAAGGTAAAATGCCGTGTTGCACAATATCCCAGACAGAATCTTTACCTACGGTGCGCATACCCATACTCGGAAGTAGGTTCAATTTTAAAGAGAATAAGTAGACTAATAGTAGTGCAAACCAGAAAACCGGCATAGAAATACCAACGTATGAAATAAAGTTTACAATGCGGTCAAAGAACGAATTCTTTTTCACACCTGCAAATAGTCCAAGTGGTATTGCGATTACGAATGAGACGAGTAAAGATGATCCCATTAATCCAATTGTTGCAGGTAATCTTTCTGTGATAAGTTCCAAAACAGGACGATGATTTTGAAGTGAGTAACCAAAGTTTCCTGTTAAAATATTTTTTAACCATAAAAAATACTGCACGTAAATTGGTTGATCTAGTCCTAAACTTTTACGAATACGCTCAACATCAATTGGACTCATGTTTGGCGTAACAAAGTTTCGAACCGGATCCCCCGGCGCTAGTTTTATTAATAGAAAAGAAATAATAGAAATAACAAATAAAAGCGGAATTGCATTTAAAAGCCTCTTCGCAATTACTTTATACACAAACTTCCCCCCTCAAGCTAAAGAAGCTGATTTCCACCAGCTTCTTTATTGTTTCTTATTTCACTTCATAAATCTTAGATAGATCTTCAAACATTGTGACAGGAATTGCTTTCGCTTCTTTTAATCCATCAAACTTTTTATCTACTGCAATAACTGCTTTCGGATACGCGATTGGTAGATAAGGTACGTCTTCTCTAGCTGTCTCTTGAATTTTATGGTATAGCTCTGCGCGTTTTGTTTTATCTGTTTCAACTGCAGCTTCTTCCCATAACTTATCGAAATCAGCGTTTTTATATCGTGCATAATTGTATTCAGCATTACTTAAGAATAAGCTCTTATATGAATCTGGCTCAGGTCCCATTATGTAACCACCAAATGTAATATCATATTCTTTATTCTCTTTATCTAAGCCTTTTTCACTTGCCGCACTAGCATCTAATGCATTTAGTTCAACTTCTAAGCCAACTTCTTTTAATTTTTGTTGTGTATATAACGCTAAGCTTTCCATAATTTTATTATTCGTTACATACATCACACGTACTTTTTCCTTATCTTTCACGCCAGCTTTTGCTAATAAATCTTTCGCTTCTTTTTTATCATACTTATAGTCTTTAATATCTTTCGCATAATACATAGCGTCTGGCGTTAAGATTGAATTTGCTGGTTCTGCAAATTCACCTGAAACGAATGCTGAGTTAATCATTTCTTTCTTATCTAACGCATGTGCAATTGCTTGGCGCACTTCTTTTTTCTTCATAAGATCAGTATTCATGTTATAAGATAAGTAGAATAATCTACCTTCAGGGAATGTCACCATTGAGAAGTTCCCAGTGCTATCTAATTTCTTAAAGTCTTGCGGCTCAATCATCTTCATGTTGATTTGACCATTTTGCAGTGAAACATTTGCTGTATTACGGTCTTTTACAACTCGGTATACGATAGAGTCTAATTTAGCTTTCCCACCTACATAATCATCAAATCGATCTAATGCAACGTACTCATCTGATTTATACTCTTTAAACTTAAACGGCCCTGATCCTACAGGTTGTAAGTTTTTCTTACTCTTCGCTAAATCTGCTTCCCCTTCAAATACATGTTTCGGAATTGGGAAGAAATCATTCATCACACCTTCGAAAGATGCGCTTACTTGTGGTAAAACGAATTGAGTTGTTAACTCATCTACCTTTTTCACCTCAAGCGGCTTTCCTTTAAAAATAAAGTTTTCACGACTTGAGCTATTTTGCTTCTCATCTAAAATAGATTGGAATGTAAATGCTATATCGTCTGATGTAATTTTCTTACCATCATGCCATTTCAAATTATCTTTTAATTTCAATGTCCACGTTAATTGATCTTCTGAAGGCGTAAAGCTCTCAGCAAGAACAAACTTTTTCTTACCGTCTTCCATATGATATAGCGGCGCATATAAAGCTTGCTGCACAGTTAATGACACACGATCATTCGCATAAAGCGGATTCATCGTATCTGGATTATCGCTAACACCAATCGTTAACGCCCCTCCGTCTTTCGGAGTCCCTGATTTACTAGTTCCTGCTTGCTTCGAATTTTTTTCCCCTGAACAAGCAGCTAATGCAATAAATAATAGTAGGACAAATGGTAATACAAACAACTTCTTCTTCATATTTCGACCCCTCTCGACTATTTACACCTATAAGAAAACTCGGAATTAATACCGAGTTTTCTTATAGGTTTTAAATTACCACTACCGGTATGTATTGTCAAACTTTTTCGCAAAGGTAGAAAGTTTGTAATCTATTAATGCATTCTTGCGATAAACTATATTTATGCGGAGGAGAAAATAAAAAGACCACGAATAAGTAGCCTCATAAAATGAGTTAAAAAACTATCAACTTACAGAAAATCCCTCTAAAATGATTGTTTTATATGATCTAAAATGTAAAATGAAATTAAAGACAAAAAACACATTTAGGAGGTTATCATGACATTTGATGAATTGAAAAAAAATAAACCAACAACCTCATGGGTTGAGTATGATGAAGATGGGGAATTTTTTACTGAAGAAAATATAAGTGCAACAAATACAGTTCTTGACACTTACATTAACAATTTACAGCGATTAGGAGAGAATCCAACCGAAGTCGAAGTAATGCAAGTTGTTAAAGAGGTAGTTATTAAATTAAATGAATTAAATATCGAACATGACCATTTTATCGAAACAATGGAAAGAGAAGATCTCTATGAATTTATCGATACAGCAGCACGAATAGCTGGCTTAGAATCCGAGGAAGATATAACAGAAGAATGGCGTGAATGGTAAAAAGTTGCATCTCTAATAATTAGAGGTGCAACTTTTCCATATACCAATTGAATGAATGATTTGATGTCCGCGCAGAATTCATATATTTCAACATAATATTAAAAGGCTTCAATTATAAATACTAGCACACCCATCCTGACAAAAAGACCACCAAAAGGCAGTCTCAAAACTCAATCTTATTCCCTACTCCTTGCTCCACCGCTTTCTCATACAAATACTTCGCAACGATAATATCTACTACCGCTAAACCAACTGATTTGAAAATAGTAATCTCTTCATCATTTTCGCGGCCAGCTTTTTCTCCGCTTATAATTTGACCAAGTTCAGCGTGAATGGTGTTTGCTTTGAATAGACCTTCTTTTATCGGAACTTGAAGGTCTCCTGTTTCGTCTAGTGCTGCTTCTTTTGATTCGACTACTACTTTGTTTGCTTTAGCTATGGCATGTGAGGGTAGTTCTTGCATGCTCGGTCTGAATGAGCCGACGGCGTTTACGTGGACGCCTTTTTGTAGTGTTTCTGAGAAGACTGGTGTGGATGCATTCGTAGTTGTGACGATAATGTCTGCTTCACGTATTGCTTCATTTGGATCCCTGTAAACGTAAGCTGGTTTTCCAAATTTCTCTTGTATATATTGCGCAAATGCATACGCTTTTTCTTCTGTTCGATTGTATAAGATGACTTTTTCGATATCTCTAACCGCAAATATTGCTTCGGCCATTCCCTTCGCTTGTTCACCCGTTCCGATAATGCATAAAGTTTTTGCGTTATGACGAGCTAAATATTTTGTCGCTACTCCTGATAAGGCGCCTGTTCGGATCATCGTTAAGTACGATCCTTCTAAAAGTGCGAGCGGTTCTCCCGTTTGAAAGTCTGATAGCATCACAATCCCGTTGATCGTTTTCTTTCCTATCTGTTTATTTTGCGGGACTACCGTTACTATTTTTACTCCAAGCGCCTCAAGCCCTTCCGCTACTGAAGGCATAATTAATGCCGTATTTTGCTCGTTCGCAAATGGTAATGAGCCCCTTATTGGTGTAATCGTTCTTTCTGCGGAAAATTCTTTTAAAGCAAGCGCCGCGTATTCAATAACTTCATTCATATTTACTAAGTTTCTTTGTTCGTTCGCGCTTATGACTAGCATATCTTTCCACCCCCTCCCCTTATCCTAACAAAAATCCTCGATTCAAATCATCTCTCGGATCTACAACGAACTGATGAAATCCTGTAATAAAGGCATTCCCCGTTACTTTTGGAACGACAGCTTCATATGTATCTACTGCGGTTACGGATAATACTTCTCCCTGGAATTTCCCATCAGTAATGCATTCATGGATGAATACTTCTCCTTTTTGCAAGGTAGCTTTTTCAAAAAGAGTTGCGATTCTCGCGGAAGTTCCTGTACCGCAAGGAGAACGGTCTACTTGCCCATCAGCAAAAATCGTTACATTTCGTAGCGTAGCACCTTTGTCTTTCGGTTCATCTGAAAAGATAACGCCGTATATTCCTTTCAATCCTTCTTCAAGTGGATGTTTCACTTCCATTTTGCTCTCTATATAATGTTTAATTTTACCGCCCCACATTTGAATAGCAGATAAATCTTTGAAATCAACTTTCAAACCAAATTCTTTACAGTCTACAACAGCGTAAAATGCTCCTCCAAACGCGATATCTACTTGAAATTCATAGTTATCTATTTTAATAGGAACGTCCTTTTTGTATACAAAGGAAGGGACATTTTCAAATGATACAGATTCTACTTCACTCCCGTTATATTTTGCATACGCAATGACTTCCCCAGCCGGGCTATCAATAATGAACTTTTGTTTTTCCCCCTTCACTTCAAACATGCCTGTTTCAATTCCAACTGTAATAACAGCGATAATACCGTGACCACACATCGTACTCCATCCTTCATTGTGCATAAATAAAACACCAAAATCAGCGTGGGCACTTGCTGGCGGTGTAATGATACAACCGTACATTCCGTGATGCCCTCTCGGTTCATACATAAGAAATTCACGAAGGTAATCCAAATGTTCCATACAGTAGGCGCGTCTTTCCAGCTGCGTTTCTCCTTTTATTTCTGGCACTCCGCCCGTAATAATTCGAAGCGGCTCCCCAGCTACGTGTGCATCAATCGTTGTATATATTTTACTAACCTTCATTTCGATCTCTCCCCTATACGTTGATACTCTTTTCATTGCAAATATCATGCCAACGCATAGGGTATAAATTTGTATGCATTTTTTAGAAAAACATACACTACTGTCTATTTTTTTATACACTGTCCAGAGGCTATGTTATGGGGGCCCCCTTGATACAACCAGTCTTATTATTTTCAATGTAAAGTTACTTCGCCCCCCAACATATACTGTTCAAAAGCAAAAAGGAAGTGATCCCATGTATTACGGAACAAAGGGCTGGTACGTAGCTGAACTTAAAAAATTAGGCGTGCGCTATCATGAAGGTCGAAAACTAGAAAGTTACCGCGGACACATATTACGCAATTTACTCATCGCACAACAAGAAAAATTAAAAGAACAGTAATAGACTCCTATCACAATATCAACTTATCGCCACCTGCAAACTGCCAATCAATCACACATCAAACTACACTAAAAAGGTCACCCAAACGGGTGACCTTTCTCTTTCTATTCACAAACAAGAATTTGTCTAGTAAATGATCCTTTTCTTGTAATACAGCGATCTGTAATTTCAAATCCTGCTTCATGGATCATGTCGTCCATTGTCTCCATCGTTACAACGACTACCTTTTTAGCGATGCGGCGTGCACTTGAAAGAATGGAGAGCTGGTCTTCTGGTGTGGCATGCGTAAATAGGTCGTACGGCATATCGATAATGGCAACGTCGTAGTTCTCAGTAATTTCCTCGATTGGTCCTTTTGTGACTGTTCCTTCAAATCCGAAATGTGCGATATTTTTTCTTGTTCCAAGAACTACAAGTGGATTTATATCTCTACCAACGATGTTAATCCCCATAGAAAGTGCTTCTACTACTACTGTTCCAATACCGCAGCACGGGTCAATTGCTCGTACTCCCTCTGGATTTGGTACAGCGATATTTGCAACCGATCTCGCAACACGTGTGCTAAGTGATGTCGAATAACTATGCGGTTTTTTTATGTGATGATACCAAACTGGTTCGCTTTCTACATAGTGCCCGAAGTACCAGCGTCCTCCAAGAGGAACAATCCCGAATACACGCTCTGGATTACGAACATCCGCTTCTCCTTCAATATGCATGCCAAGGTCTCGTTCAATAAGACGTCTTTCTCCATATTCAATTTTATTTTCTCCAACGAGGTCATTGATTTTAACGAAGATAACTTTAAACGACGCCCCCGCTAAATCAATTTGTTCCACTTGTTTTAAAATGCTTTTTAAGTCGTCCCCTTCATACATAACCTCAACGCGCTCTTTCATAAACGCACTTCTACTCGGGTCAATTTTTACATCACTTTTTAAAATATTAACGTGCGACTCCATTCCAAAGAACGAGCGCATTTCCAAGTAACATAAAGCACGCTCCTCCTCACGAAATGCATACGTATATATACAGGCAGGTGTTTTACTATGATTATTCAATCTATTATCATCCTCTATCGTTTAAAATTGTTATGATTACAATTACTCAAATACTTTTTTGTATATAAAATTAAATGATATCATATGCCGGAAATAAAGAGAAACGTTAATAAATAAAAGAGACTGCCAATGGCAATCTCTTATTATTTATTAACGGAAAGAAGACACGTTGTTACCCATTTCTTCATAGTAATCTAAAATACCTTGATAAATAGCTTCCGCTGCATTTTGTCTTTGCGCTGGTGTAGCTATTTTATCTGCATCACTTTTATTATCTACAAATGCTAATTCTGCTAATACAGCTGGCATTGTATTTTCTCTAATTACGTATAAATCGCCTTTTTTCACACCACGATCTTTTGTTCCCAGTGCATCTACAAGACGCTCTTGAATTTTTTCTGCTAGTAAACGACTTTCTGATACGTTAGGATTTGTTCCTCTTGCTGTCGCTGATTCATAGTAGAATGTTTCTGTACCTTGTCCACTTTTCTCTTCCGTGCCATTACCATGAATACTTACAAAAATATCCCCATTATTTTTTTGAGCAAATTCTACACGTTTCTTTAAAGAATCAGAAGCACTTGTTCCTGGACGTGTATCATCTGTACGAGTGAATAACACAGTAAATGGTGTCTTTTTCTCAAATATTTTCTGTAATCGTAATGATACATC
The DNA here is from genome assembly GCF_002975115.1 of Bacillus sp. MYb78. Classification (NCBI taxonomy): domain Bacteria; kingdom Bacillati; phylum Bacillota; class Bacilli; order Caryophanales; family Bacillaceae; genus Bacillus; species Bacillus sp. MYb78. The sequence goes on along the minus strand of NZ_PCOB01000021.1, from coordinate 29,050 downwards.
TAATACAGTTTCACTTTCTTTCTCATAATAACCTGGATTACCTGAATCTGCTCCACCATGACCTGGATCAATAATAATCGCTTTTCCTTCTAAGAAATTCCCTTGCTTCACTGGATTTAATTGATTTTTATTAACCCATTGGAAACCAGCGCCCATGCGGATACGAATCCAGCTGCCGTTCTCTTCAATAACAGTTACTTGCTGTGCGTTATGTGTTCCCATTACTTTTGATGAAGAAGAAGCTTCTGCATAAGTAGTGAATCCTTCATTAATAACTTCTGTTTTCTCTACTAAAGGTGTCCATTTATCACCGTTACTTGTTGCAATTTTGATCCATCCATCTCGTTCTTCTTTAATTTCAACCGTTTGTGGGTTATGCTGATTCGCACTAATCCCAGAACTTAATGATGGTGCGTGATATGTAATGAATTTTCTATCTATGTACATTTTCTTTGTTTCTACTGGACGATCACTATTCTTGCTAAATTTATCTGTTTGCGCAGTAAGCTGAGCTGCTTGTTCACGCGTAATAGAATCATTCGGTTTCCAGCCATTCTCTGTACCTAAAGAAAGTTTTAATTCTACTAAAATATTAACTTCTTCTTTACCCCAATGATTCTCTAAATCAGCGAATTTTGTAGGAACTGGTCCTGTTACTTTGCTTTTCAGATTATATGCTCTTACAAGCATAGCTGCCATTTCAGCACGGGTTACTTTTCCTTCAGGATCAAATACTCCTGGTTCTCGCCCTTTAATAATATTCTCTTTTTCCATGGCTGCAATAAATGAAGCTGCCCAATTATTTTTTGCATCATTATAAGACGGCTTTGCATTCGGATCTACTTTAGCACCAATTGCTGTTGCGATAATCTTTGCTGCCTGGGCACGTGTTAAATTTCCGTATGGCATAAAGTTACCATCTGGCATACCGTTAATTACATTTCTCTCTACTAAATAATAAATTGCGTCTTTCGACCACGCACTATCTGAAACATCAGGAAATTTCTTCGTTTCTGCTAAACTACTAATTGGATGTGCTAGTAAATTTGCTGCTAATAAACCTGCGGCTATTGCTTTGTACTTCATGAAAAATAAATCTCCTCTCAAAACTTCATATTCATACAATTTTTTTATTCAAGCTAACTAAAAAATATTAACTATTAATTAATTCCTTTCATAGTGTATAACATTATATATCTATAGTAAATACGTTTCCGGCCTTATAACAAAAATCGCATATATATAACTTATAATGAATGTATATAAAATAAAACTTTAATCAACCCACAAATAGCAGGATAAAAAAAACGATTAGGACATGTCTCCTAATCGCTTCGCCAAATAAAAAGCTGATTAAAAATATTATTTTTTATCAGCTCTCTATTATCTATGAAATTATTCTTCAATTAAATTAGACATTACATATGCATACACTAATGCTTCTGTATGCGCAATAGAACTTTCATGTGTACGTTCAAATGCGTGAGAAGAATCAATACCCGCTCCAATTAAAGCATGTTTCACATCAAATCCCGCGCGAATCGCAGCTGATGCATCAGATCCGTAGTATGGATAGATATCTACTTTATATTCAATATGATTCGTTTTCGCAAGCTCTACTAAATGTTTACGCAGTGCGTAATGATACGGGCCGCTAGAGTCTTTTGCACAAATAGATACTGTATATTCATCAGATGTTTGTCCATCACCTAACGCTCCCATATCAACTGCTAAGTATTCAACAGTTTCTTCTGGAATGTTAGAATTACCACCGTATCCAATCTCTTCATTATTAGAAATTAAGAAATGCGTCGTATATGGTAATGTTACGTTTTCATCTTGTAATCTTTTAATTAATTTTAATAAAATCGCAACACTTACTTTGTCATCTAAATGACGTGATTTTATGTATCCACTCTCTGTAATTTGAACGCGCGGATCAAATGAAACGAAGTCTCCTACTTCAATTCCTAATTCGCGTACTTCATCAGCTGAAAATACGCGCTCATCAATACGAACTTCAATATTTTTCTCATCGCGTTTTGCTTCACCTGCATCTTTATATACATGTACAGATGTTTGATGCATTAAAATCGTTCCTGTATACGTCTTGCCACTTGATGTTTCAATTTCGCAATATTCCCCTTCTACAGAGTTCCAGCGAAATCCACCAATCATAGAAAGACTCAGGCGACCATCAGGCTTAATTTCTTTCACCATCGCACCTAACGTATCAACGTGTGCCGTTAATAAGCGGTGCTGCGCATCATTCTTCCCTTTTACCGTTAAAATAAGAGCGCCTTTATTGTTACGCTTCGTTTCTACGTTCCACTCACTGACATAGTTTTCAATGAAATTAATAATTTTTGCTGTATTTCCAGATGGACTCGGAATAGAGACAAGCTCCTTAATCAGTTCCATCGTTTCTTTCGTATGATGTGCCATTGTCGTTTCCTCCTCATTTTCTCTACTATTCAGTATACAAAATTCGCCAGAAAACCTCTACTTATATAGCTTAATTTTCTAAATTGTAGTAAAATTCTTTTTAGTATACAAAAGGAGTCCTGAAATATGAATATATCAAAAAAATATATACACATTGCACTCATTTGGTTTTTAGCATCATTATTTTGTTTACAAATCTCTTATGCCATTCATACTACTACTTCTATTACAATCGGCTGGATATTAACAGCTATCTTCTTCATTATTAGCTTCATTGCAACAAAAAAGCATAGCGTTACTCATTAACGCTATGCTTTTCCTATAAAACTATTCTTCTGAAACGTCTAATAAATAAATACCTCTTTCAAATCCACCGCGCTCTACTTCTTTTTTCTTACGAAGGCGTTCCACATCTTCAATCGATGCACCTTCTGCACGTGCTAATGAAATGATAACTTCTAGCGCATCCGCAAGAGAATCTAGCGCATGTTCGCGTTCTTTCATAGAAGCAAATTCACGAATTTCTTCTGTTCCAATTTTCGCTAAAGCTTGTATGTATGCTTGACCTGTTAATTTTTGTGCTGTATACGTTTTTCCAGACATTAAAATCTTCTCTGGAACACGATCTCTTACTAACTTGTTATATGCTGACATCATTCATCCTCCTATATTTAATAACATCCGAGCTCTGCTTTATAGAAAAACCATTTTTTCTTCACGCACGCACTTAACATATCAATTCCTGATCCATGTGCTCTTACATGTGGAAAGAAATAGTGCTCTAAGTCTTCGTCCTTACCATATAGAGTTTGATACTCATCTGGAATCGCTTCTTTTTTCACATCTTTTTCTTTCGTCACCCCGTCAGAAAATGCAACACTTGGATGTCCCTCAAAAAACAACGCAGTCCGAACTGCCAAAGATGGTGTACTATGCAAAGCAGAATATGTAAGCAAAATAATAGTGATAACACCGATCATTTTCTTCATGTATTACTCCTTAAAAAAAGTGCTAACACAATTATACTAAAATGTGTTAGCACTTTCTCCCCTTTATCCCGAATTAACGAGCTAATAATCAGTGAGGAATGGACAAACTTTATTCCCCTTTAAATGCTGGTAAACGTTTCTCTAAAAACGCAGCAATTCCTTCCTTATGATCCGCTGTTTGTCTCATTGCATATTGACCACGCTTTTCTAATTGCAATGTTTGCTCTAAATTAGAGCGATTTACTTCACATAAAATTTGCTTCGTTTGAATCATTGCTTTAATCGGTTTTTGTGACCATTCATTAATTTTTTGCTTCACAGCCGTTTGGAAATCTTCGCCGATTACTTCATCAATTAAGCCGATATCAAGCGCTTCGCTCGCCGATAATTTCTTGCCTTCCCAAATAATTTGCTTCGTCATATTTTCACCGACGCGCTTTTGAAGGAAGAAATGACCGCCTCCATCTGGAATTAAAGCGATTCCAATAAAGTTCATCGCAATAACAGATGATATATCCGCCATTACATAATCAGCTGTTAACGCAATACTTAACCCAAGACCTGCAGTTGGTCCATGAATTGCACTAATAACAAGCTTTGGCATCGTATATAACGTCACGACAACTTCAGAAATAGTATTCATAATGCCATCAAACTTACTTTCATCATTACTTGAAAGCATCGATTTAATATCCCCACCCGCAGAAAAACCACGGCCGTTCCCGCATAACACAACGATATGCGCAGAACTTTCCGCTACTTCTTTCAACTTTTGTAATAACTCTTTTAATGTCGGCTCATCTAACGCATTTAACACCTCTGGGCGATTGACCATAACCGTTGCAACGTGGCCTTCATATTTCACAACGACAGATTCTGTTTTACTTGTTATTTCCATTATATATACCCCTCTTTTCTCCATAAAGATTATACTTATATAATTATAGAGAACCATTGAAAAATCCTTCTTTTTTCTCAATTTTCTGTCTAATAATCTCGCAATTTGTACATATACCGTATAAAACATACAATTCCGTTGAAAAATATAGAAATTAAAGTCGGTTTATCCATGCTTTTCATCTATTTACCATTACAATGAAATGGTGTATTCTTAAGTTTGATAAAAAAACAAATATTGAAATTCATTCGCCTTACTATGTAAAAAAGGCTTTATACCCATCTTTTGGGTGTTGTAATAAAGGAATGAAGAACTGGAGGAACATATGGTTAATAAGTTGAAACAAACGGATAACTACTTCCCACATTTCCTATTGCTATTCATTGTGTTTCAACCAATTTTAGATTTATTAACATCTTTTTCAATCTATATACTACACATGAGCGCAACAGTTGGAGTTGTAGTCCGTTTCGCCTTTATGCTTCTTGCATTAGGATACCTACTTCTTCATCACAAACAACAAGATGCGAAAAAGTACATCCTCTATTTATGTTTACTCGGAATCGCACTCGCAATCGGTCTTGTAAATAATATGATGGTTAAATCTCCATTTTCATTTGGAGAAGAAGTTAAATTCATTTTAAAGAGCATATATCCAATTGTGCTACTGTTTGGATATATTATCGCCTTTAAAGAGCTAAAAAATAAAGAGTATGTATTTCATAAAATCATTACATATTTCTTATATGCAACTTTAATTTTAAGCATCACAATGATTGTCGCAATGCAAACTGGAACGGATTTCCCAAGCTATCCTCATTCAAAAATCGGTTCAAGAGGTTGGTTCTTCGCTGGAAATGATTTAAGTTCTCTTTTCGCCATTATGTTCCCAATCATTGTCTTATATTCGATTCATAAAACAACTTCTTTCTCGAAAATATATTACTGGATTCCAACAATACTTGCGATGTATGCAAGTATTATGGTCGGAACGAAAGTCGGATATGGCGCAATTGTTATTACATTAGGCGTAGCACTTTTCTTCTCATTCATTGAATATATGATAAATCGTAAAAAAGAAGGAAAAGGATTCACACATATTGTAAATACCGTTGTTGCCGCAGTTATACTAGGAGGTTTAATTGCTCTTACACCGCATACTCCTATCGCAAAAAATATGGGCATTCACATGCAAATATACGAATACAAAAAATCAGTACAAGAAGAAAAAGATCGAAAAGAAGGAAAAGTAATTAAAGAAGATCCAGAAGATGCAAAAAAACATGCAAAAGGTGAACTTACAGATTCTGAAATGAAAAGTTTGATTTACAGTGATCGCGACAAATTCTTAAAAACATACAAACAGTACTATAAAGACGCACCGCTTTCACAAAAACTATTCGGAATGGGTTACGCTGGTAACTACACAGATAAAATTAAATTAATTGAAATGGACTTCCATGACCTATTTTTCGCCTTTGGAATTGTCGGTTTCCTTATTTACTTAATACCACTTCTATACTTTGGTATTAAATTATTCATCCGCATGATCACAAACTTTAAGAAAATCATGACCGTAAAGTATATGCTATTAGCGAGCACACTCATTCTATCACTTGGCATTGGCTTTATGTCTGGCCACGTATTAACAGCGCCAGCCGTTAGTATTTTCTTCATTGTTATTCTCGCTTATATCATTGTTGATTTTGAAATTGAATAAAGTGAAACTTTAATCAGTGGGGGTTTTGTTCATCCCCCACTGATTATTAGTTGAACCAATCGGGCTTTTACGGGCAGTTCATCCCCCACCTAACTTCCTTGCTTCCACTGAATTTTGAGGTGGGGGATTACTGCCCGTTAATGCGGGATAAAAAGAAGGTGCTACGAAATATTAGTAGCACCTTCTTTTTTATTTAATTAATGTTTTACGTACTCTAAGCTTTCTTTTGCGATATACGCTTCTGTTACAGTAGGGTTATCTGAAATAACTTTAACCCAAGCTTTTCCATTTATTATTTCTTCACCAGTAACTGTGACAACTGCATTTGTATTTAAACGATACAGTCGCTCATTTGATATACTAGGATTCTTTTTCACTTCCACGTTATTCATCACACGTGCAAGTTTATACTTGTTGTATTCTTTTTTACCCAAATAAGAATCAAAACGGTTCATGTGCCCCGCTACTTTTTTACCCCAGTTCGCATCAGATGCATATTTTGCATTTAAACCAGCAGCTTTATCACCTGTATATGTTGCTGTATAACGCCAATGTCCTGGATTTAAATATCCTTCATTCATGTATAATTTTGCTGCATGTTCAATACAATCTTCTTTTGAATTAAATGCTTCCCCGTTACCATATGGACTATCGTCTGTTGCTTTTAAACCAAATAAATTATTTTTGTCTTTTGCAAGAGCGCTTGTTCCATAATAACTTTCATGAATTGCTAATGAATATAAGAATAATGCATTTACATTATACTTGCTTTCTACTTCTTTAAATTTCTTTCCTAAACCAATTAATGGAGAGTCTGGCTTAATCGATTTCACATAACTATCTAGTTGTTCAGCTGTATAATCTGTTTTCGAACGTAATGATAAATAATTGAAATATTGATAGAAAGTTTCGTCTCCAAATGTCTTTCCATCTACACTATACATTTGCTGTCCTTGCTTCATGAAAGAAGGTGCCACACCATATCTAAATTCTGTATATCCAGGTGAACTTGTATTATATGTATAATATTTATGGTATAAATATCCATCTGATTTCACATAATAAGACGACTGTTTCATTTCATTTGTAGGAATTAAAGTGATTTCATTCTTCTTCACATAACCTGTCAAACCAGAAAGTTGAACTTTCACACGATCTTCGCCAACTTCTAACACTTTCAATTCTGTTCCATACTGAATATACGTATATACTGTTGATAAATTCTCATCATAAATATTAATGATGTTTTGCCCAGTTATTCTTTTCGCACTTGCAAAACCATCTTTAATCCATAAAAATTCGTTCTCGTATTTTACCGCATTCATACCTTTATTTTGAGCAGCCGTAACCGCTTCTTTATACGTATTATAGCGCTCTACTTCTTGCTCTGTTCCGTTTTCTCTTACATTTGTCACAACATATTTCTTAGTTTCTACAGGATTGCTATTTCCGTTTTTTTCAATCGTCTGAAGCATACGATCCAACATAGCTGAAGCCATCCCTCTTGTAGCTGATAAATGTGGTCTAAATGTATTATCTTCTGGATACCCTTTAATAATTTGAGTAGCCACCATAACTTGCACATGCTCTTTATAGTTAATACTATCTTTATCAGTAAAGGTAAGCGGACTTACAGCTACTTTAATATTTTTATAGTCTAACGCTCGCTTTACCATTATCGACATTTCTTCACGTGTAATCACATCATTTGGTGAGAATGTCTCGTTCGTACGACCATTAATAATTTTCGCTCCATATGCTCTACTTACACCATCATATAAACCGTAAGTCTTCGGCACATCCTCGAAATTCGAATCAGCTTTCGGTAAATTTAAAGCCCTTGCTATGAATGTAGCAAACTCTGCTCTTGTTACTAATTTATCAGGCGCATATACATTGTCTCCATACCCCATTAAAACTCCTTTAGTAATAAGTGAGCGCATATGCGTCTCAAACATATGTCCTGTAATATCATCATTTGCCGCATAACTTGAAATAGGAGTTAAAAGTAATGATCCCGTTAATGCCACTGCTGTTATACCTTTTGAAAAAGTCTTCAAGGTTATCCTCCTCGTAATCTACGAATTTATTATCACAAATTTGATTATATAATACTCACAATCATTTTAGCATAATAAATAGGAATTAAAATAAAACGTTTTTTAATTAGAATTTTCATTACATTCAAAACAAAATAAAAGACACTTTACTTTCTTAATAAAGTGCCTTTTTCCATATGATCAATGAGTTTCTTTGTTGCCTGTTTGCCTTGCAACCGAAGCTCATCTATTGTCAATTGTAACTCTTGCTGCACAGTTCCTTGTTGCATTAATTGCTTTTTCGCAATTTCATATAAATATTCAGCACTCCATTCGCCATCCACACTTCCTATAACTGGCTGATTCACTTGACTTAAAAACGAATCAATTTTCGGATCGTATGAAATCCCGACCATTGGAGTTTTGGCTACAGCAGAAAAAACTAGTGCATGAAGACGCATGCCAATTAGTAATGAACATTGTGATAAAATGAATATTTTCTCGTCGATATCCATTTTATATGGAAGCATATACGTCTCTTCTCCCATTAAGTCTACTACTTCACGCGAAGCTTTTTGATCAAATGGCTCATGCATTGGAACAAATAGAATTTGGTATCCTTCTTGCTTTAATTTTTTTAATGCCGCTGCTAATTTTTTTATATAATCTTCTTTTGCATTCCAATAACGCACACTAACCGCGATTACTTTTCCATGTATCGAATGTTTTTGCAACCAATCCGATTGTTTTGTCCGTTTCCATGTTAAAACAGGGTCTGGAACAATTTCAATATCGTTTTTTATGCCAAGTCCTTTTAAATATAAAAACGAATCCTCATCTCGAACTGATACATAGGAAGCTTTTGACAAGTTCCATTTTACTAATAGACGATTATATCCTTTTGTAATTGGACCTATTCCTTGTGAATAAATATAATACGGCTTTTTTAATAATCGAGCGAGTCCCATAATACCCGTATAATATAGAATACTCTTCGTACTTGTCTGATCTTGAAGAAGGCTCCCGCCACCACTAATAACTCCATCACTGTTTTTGATCGCATGATAAACAGCTTTTATATCCCAGCGATCTACCGATTCTACACCATACATTTCCTTTGTATATTTAGAATCATTTGATAGTACTACTAGTTCTATATCCGGGTTCTCTTTACTTAACGATTCAATAATTGATTGTAGAATCGCCTCGTCTCCAACATTATAAAAACCATAATATCCTGATAAGACTAAACGCACCCTAAATCTCCTCCAAAACTAGGTAACCGTTTATTTCATCTAACATAAACTGGTACCCATTCCTTACCTAAACACTTAATACCCTACATAGTTTCCTCTTTATCAGCTCATATGAATTTTAATAAAAAATTAAATTTTTATATTTATCTTTTCAAAAATGGTATTTTTTTTATTGATATCCATTTTAATTTCAAAGCACATACACCATACAAAATGGTTGTAATGCTTAATGCTATACCACTGAATAATAACGTCATAATTCTTGAAGATGTAACATCTATCACATTAAATAGTTCATACAATCCTAGTCCTAAAATAGATGCTATTGCTAGCACACCAAAAAAACTTTTTAAATGAATAGAATAGGCAATATAGCTTCGAATATACAAATGATTTACAATACAAATCAATACGCAAGTAATGAATGTACTATACGCCGCTCCATCTATGCCAAACTTCTGCACGAACATTATGTTTAACACGACTTTCACACAACTCGCACCAATAACTATCCATGCAGCTTGTGCAGAACGGTTAATGCCCTGTAAAACACCTATTGATAATACCATAACCGCAGTAAAATACGAACTGCCAATCATAACTGTTAACATACTACTGCCTTTTACGTCTGTGAACAATCCGACATTTAACGGTACTGTTAATGCCATCAACCATATTGTTAACGGCGCTGTCAAAACATGCGCTAGTCGATTTGTATTTTGAATTGTTATTTTCGCCAAATTTATATCTCTTTTGGCCAATGCGGAAGTTAAGAGTGGTATTAACGGAAATACAATTGCACTTGCAAAAATAACAATTATTTGCGTGAATGCAAAACCGCGACTGTATATTCCAAATTGTTCTTGAATTTCTGTTGATGATCCTTGTAATACATGCGGTATTGTAAGCGAGTCTACTAAATTTAAAAGTGGCATTGATAAAGCTCCGATAGCGATTGGGATCGATACCCTCAATATCTTTTTGCCGTTTTCTCTTAAATCTCGGAGTGAATAGGAATTGCTTTTATTGTAGTATGGACTTCTATTATATTTTATACGCAAATATATAAGCGAACTAATGACTCCAAGAAAAGAGCCAACCATCGCACCACTAGTAATAACAGTATTACTCTTATCCCATGATACTAGTATGTAAGCAATTATTAACATAAAAAACACACGTACAAATTGCTCAATGACCTGTGATACCCCTGTTGGTTTCATATCACCGAAACCTTGAAAATACCCTCTATAAACTGCCATGTATGGAGCAATGAGTAATGCTAATGAAGTAATAAGCAACGGCATTCTAGTTTCTTGTCCACCAAGCATATTTGCAATTTCAATAGAAAATAATACAATGAATAAACAGCCGAAAACGCCAAATGCTATTCCTATAATTGACGCTGATGTAAATAATTTCGCAATTTCCTTTTGCTTATTTTTTTCGTTCAACTCTGCAATTAGTTTCGAAATTGCAAGTGGAACTCCGGCTACCGATAATGTAAGAGCAATCATATATACAGGAAAAACAAGACGGAAAATACCGAGCACTTCATCTCCTGCAATATTTTGTAATGGAATTTGAAAAAAACTACCAAGCAATTTTGACAAAAAAGTTGTAATTGTTAAAATCGCTGCTCCTTTTACAAATGTTTTATTCATATTTTTTCTCTTTTCTTTTATACATATACTCTCAAACATATTGTTTTAAACGATAGGGATTCACTTTATCCCATTGGTTATCATAACAAATTTATTATAGGTTGAATACTTGGTTTTTTTTACAAAATAGAAAAGAGAACCAATTCACGCCTATCTCTTCACACTCTAACTTCTAATTCCTTCCATTATATGTACACATTATAACTGTTTTCTTTACTCAAAAAGAGCTCTTCTCTATCACTGCAGTACATATTACTAAAAACATTATAAGAATATCCCACAACTCTACATTATAATGTATGTAAAATTGTGAGATATTCTAATTACCATCTAAACACTTAAGATTTTCAATTGTTCTTTCTGTTCATCGCTTGCCATTACTATGATTGTTTTTTCAATACTCGGATGTACTTGCTCAAGCTTTACACTTGCTCCTACTTTATTTGATTGCTCAACAAAATTTAATAATGCCATAGCTCCTGATACATCCATATAACGCACATCTTTCATACGTAAAACAACCGGTGACTTCACATCTTGTAAAGTAGAGAAAATACGATCTACTGATAGGAAAGAGAGCGGTCCTTGAATTGTGTACGTTTCTTCTTTTTCTTTTACGATAGAAGCTTTGCGTTCTTTACATTTCACTATATATATGATGAACGAAAGAATAATACCGAATGCAACAGCAATCATTAAATCGAACTTCACCGTTACAATCATCGTTACGAGCATAACAACGACATCACCTTTAGGAGCGACATGCATCTTTTTCATGCTTCCCCAATCGAACATTCCAATACCAGTTAAAATTAAAATACCTGATAATACAGCAAGTGGAATATATTGTACGACCGAACCAAGACCCATAATAAAAATGAATAAGATAACACTATGCATACATGCCGAAAGTGCCGTTTTACCGCCACTTCTTATATTCACGATAGACCTTACAGTCGCACCTGCACCTGCTAATCCGCCAAACAATCCGCTCATCATATTACCGATACCTTGTCCAACGAGCTCTTTATTACTTTTATGACGTGTACCTGTCACATTATCCATTACGACCGATGTTAACAACGAGTCAATCGATCCTAATAAAGCAATACTAAGCGCTGGTAAAATAAGTGCTGCTATTCCTGTTCCACTTAAAGATGGAATATGAAGCGTAGGCATCGCTTCTGGAATGGTTCCAATCTTTTCAATTACTTTGTTTAATGAAAGATTTCCGATAATCGGTAAATTTACTGTAAGTCCTTCGAGTAGGGAAGAAAATAAAGGTAGCAAAGCTGTCACACCGACTAGTGCTACTAAACTAGACGGAATCGCCTTAATCCATTTACCAGAAACAATCATTACAATAATCGTTAACACAACAAGTAGAAAACTATTTTGTACGTGCTTTATTTCGCCTAAAATAATGATTAATGCAATACCATTCATAAATCCTGAAACGACAGGATACGGAATATATCGAACGTAAGAACCGAGCTTACATACACCGAATAAAATTTGAAATAACCCTGCCATCATAAAGGCAATAAAACTTGCCTCTAACCCGTGCGTCGCAATAACTCCTGTTGCGATAACGGTAATTGGTCCAGTTGGCCCCGTTACTTGCCCAGGTGTCCCGCCAAATAACGCTGCGAATAAACCTGCAAAAATCGCACCATACAATCCAACAAGCGCTCCCTCAGACGTTCCTGTCGCAGCAATACCAAATGCAATCGCAAGTGGTAACGCAACAATCGCAACAGTAAATCCTGCTAAACATTCCTTTGCTATTTTTTGAAACATAAAAAAACCACCTTTGTATAAAGTCCATGTTCCATTGTACACCTAAAAAGATACATTCGTTAGCTCACTTTTTACATTCTCGTGACGTAAACGTATTCAATGAAAAGTTTCCCCCTTATCTTTGGAAACAATTGCAACTATGCTATAATGAACAAATTAAATCTTTTACTATATACTTGGAGGCACTATGCTAACTTTTGAAGAAAAATTATCGATTATTGAATCTTTCCCAGAACTAGAAAGAAAGAACGTATCATTAAAACGTGTAAACTTCCACTTTGAAGAAAGTCGTTTAGATAAAAAGAACGTTGTATTTCATTTACACCCAAATGGAAATGGATTTGTGTATGCAAGCGGTATTAAAGGTTACAAAACGGATGATAAAGGTATGGTTAACATCCGTGAGTTTTCAGCAGAAGAGTTACGTTCAGTAATTGAGAAATCAATTGACCTTCTATCACAAGAAGAAGTAGTAGCACCTGTAGAACCTGCGAAAGAAGAAGAATGGCAGAACGAAGATGGTCATATTCTTACTCTTATTTCAGAGGATGACATGTGGAACGTGTACGCTGGTGTAAACTTAGACGGTACATTCAACTCTTATCCAGAAGCTGCGGAATACCTTGATGAAGAAGGGTTTTCACGTAAATAAAAATAGAAACCTATTTCATTGAACGACTTTTATAGTAATCAAAAAAGACACTTAAGGTGTCTTTTTTTGTTATATAAACTCCTTTCTCACACTAACTCTATTAATTTTCATAAAATGATTCAGAGGAGGTTTATATGAATACAACTGCTAAATTAATAAATTGGAAAGAACATGGCGATATGATTATTCTAGAATGTGAATTAAATGGAAAACGCTTCGAGATATCAACATATAAACAACGAATATATAATGCACACCTTTTATCAGCTGACGTTTATATTCGTTTAGATTCATCTGATAATATAATTGGAATAAATATCTATAAAAAGTAAGAAAAGCCCACTATTCCGTAAGCGGGCTTTATCTTTATTACAAAATGTTAGAGTATACTCTCTTTTTTTCATACAGTTTATGTAATTATACATATTCATTAAAAAATACACTAAATGAATATTACATGTAGTAAAATATAACTTGTGGGCACGTTCTATAAAGCAGATTCTTTTAAAAGGCGTAACATATCAATTATTATAGGGGATGTGGCGTCACTTCGATATTGATCTCAAATCTCTTGTCTTTTGTGAACTAACAATCTAGTGTATATAGACGATTCTGCTTTATAGTGTGTGTTTACACTCATAACAAAGGGGTAATGGTAATACGGATAGATTCCGATTCGTATGAAATGAAATGGTTCAAGTCGGAGAGAGGCACCTTAAGGTGTCTTTTCTTTTTGGACATTACATCCATTTTGTTTTTCCACCTTATTTCAAATGCGCTAATTAACCTTCACCAAGAAAAAATGAGAATTAAAAAAGATATTGTTTCTTCTGTTTAATACAGAAAAATGAAGGATACCCCATAGATATGGGGCATCCTTCATTTTCTATTTTTTCGCACCTTTCAGTGACTCCCTCAGCACAAACTTCTGCAACTTCCCGCTCGCATTACGCGGAAGTTCATCTACAAATAAATAATGACGCGGACGCTTATAATCTGCTAATTCGTCACTTTCTTTGCAATACGTTTCTAAATCAGCTTCTGTTATTGTTTCATCTTTCTTCACAATAACTGCCACAACACGCTCTCCCCATAATTCATCTGGCTCACCAAGTACCGCCACATCTAATATACCGGGATGACTATGAAGGAAATCTTCAATTTCACGAGGGTAAATATTTACGCCACCGCTAATTACCATATCATCAACACGATCTGCAACGAATAAATAACCATCCTTATCAAAGTATCCTAAATCACCAGAATGATACCATCCTTTATACATCGATTTTTTATTTGCCTCTTCGCGATTATGATAGCCAGCCATCATAGTTGGGCCGCGTAAAATAATTTCTCCTACTTCATAAGGAGGTAATACATCATCTGGTTCTGCCGGTGCATCCTCGTTCGGTTTCACAATACGAACTTCATGACTAAAGCATGGCGTGCCTGCTGAACCAGCTTTCGTAATTTGATCCTCCTCTACGAGAAACGCCACCACTGGTCCCATTTCTGTCATTCCGTATATTTGAACAAGGTCAATATAAAGACGTTCTTTACATTCCTTCACTAACGCCGGTGCCATTGCCGCTCCGCCATATATACCGATTTTCATTGAAGTTAAATCATACTGAGTTAAATCTTTTTGCAACAACATATTCCACATCGTCGGTGCTGCAAAGAACGTCGTAATCTTTTCTTCTTGAATCGTATGTAATACTGTTTCTGTATCAAAATGATGCAAAATGACATTTTTTCCGCCAACTTGAATGCGTGGTATGATTCCGGCATTTAATTCACCACAGTGATATAAAGGCGCAACAACAAGCCCTACACTATCTCTATTATATTTAAGAAAATACGTACAAATCATACTATGCTCAGTCATTTCGCGATGACGATGTAATACGCCTTTCGGATGACCTGTCGTACCGCTCGTATAAAGCATTGAACAATAATCCATTTCATCAATTTCGATATTTACTTTCTCAGAAGATGCTGCATTCACTTTTTCATGGTAGGAACTTGCATAGGAAGGTTTGTCGTTTTCTATAGACCAAAAAGATGTATTTGGAAAATCTCTTTCAATTATAGCAACAGTTGACTCAACTGCTTTTTCAAAGACAACGACTTTCGAGGATGCGTCCTGAAGAATATAAGATACTTCTTTCGCCTTTAAGCGAAAGTTAATCGGATTAAAAACTGCACCAATTTTCGCACAAGCTAAGTAAACGTTTACAAATTCATGACAGTTATATAAGTAAACAGATACTGTATCTCCCTTTCTTACTCCGTCTTCTAATAAAGCGTGTGCCGTTTTATTTATTTGTTCATCCCACTGTTTATATGTCCAGCGAATATTTTTTTCAGGTTCCACTAACGCCTCTTTATTCGTATACTTACCAACAGATAAATCAAAAATTCTCCCTATCGTCATGTACATGCCAACAATTTCCCCCTTTTCTCTTTCATAAATCTATCATTTCGTCTATAAGTAGACATTGTCCTTCAATGTTTTGACTAATTTTTCTGATTATTATCGACATAGTTTTACATACGGTACCACTAGACGGTAAATGAAATTATATCGGCGATTTTTCGAATATATCGACTTACCGACAAAAACTGACAAGATATAATCGGCCCCCGTTACTGCAGGATAAAAAGAGGTTGTTCCGACTCAGAACAACCTCTTTCTTCTTATGCGAATAGCTCTTCTAAAATTTTCAATTTATCTTCTGTATATTTTACGAAGCCATCGTTATATGATTTTGGATCTTTCGGATTCGCGAAGTGCGTAATTGCCCCCGTCTTCGGATGAACAAATTTACTTGATGCACCGCAACCAAGTCCGATAATTGATTGTACTTCTTCCATAATGACAATGTTGTAAATACTTTCTTGCGTCGGCATTGCATAACCAACGTTCTCTAAGTTACCTAAAATATTCTTTTGACGATATAGGTAATATGGTACGTAATTATGCTTTTGCGTCCACTCTTCTGCTTCGTGCATCATCGCTGTAATTTCTTCGCGACCTGCTACTTTATATTTACGTTTGTTTTGCGTCATTTCAGAAGCACGTTTAAATGATAACGTATGAACTGTTAATGATTCTGGCATTAACTTTTCTGTTTCATCTAACGTATGCTTGAAGATATCTAACCCTTCACCAGGAAGACCAATAATTAAGTCCATATTAATATTGTTCATTCCCATTTCACGAGCTAAATGGTATTTCTCAATTGTTTCTTCTACAGTATGATGACGTCCAATTGCTTTTAGTGTCTCTTGATGATATGACTGCGGATTAATACTAATACGGTCAATGTTCCATTTATTTAACACTTCTAGCTTTGCTGGCGTGATCGTATCTGGACGACCTGCCTCAACTGTTACTTCACGTACATTTTTCACGTCTGGGAACGCTTCGTACATTTCTTCATACAGCATATCCATCTCTTCTGCTGTAATACTTGTAGGTGTACCGCCGCCATAATAAATCGTCGTAACTTTCACACCTTTTTCTTTTAAAAACTTACCAATTTCACGAACTTCATAATGTAAACCACCTAAGAACGAATCAACAGACCCTTGGCGTCCATTAATCGCATAAGCCGGGAATGTACAGTATGCACATTTCGTTGGGCAAAACGGAATACCGATATAAATACTTACTTCTTCTTTCAAACGGTATAAATCCGGAACAACTGCTAATTGGCAATCAACAATACGCTGAAGAAGTTCAATTTTCTCTTCATGAATTAAATAACTTTCACGAAGTTCTTGATGCGCTTCTTCTTTTGACATACCATTTTGAAGCATTTTATGAAGAAGTTTCGTCGGACGTACTCCCGTTAAAATACCCCAGCTTTGTTCAAGTCCAGTTAACTGCTGAAGAACAGAAAGATATACATAAGAAACAACGTGCTTCACTTGCTTCATACGCTCTTTTTCATCTGTGAAAGCAGATAAATCTTTCGAGAATGTTTCTTCATACACATTTCCTGTGCTAACATCCGTTAATCGAGCGGATGCTTTCACATTATCCTCAATGTGTATATCAACGATCAGATTCGCTTCCTCTTGTTCAAATCCAATCGTACTATCTTCAAAAAATAAGCCGCCAATATTTTGTAGCGGACGTAAAAAACGATCATCTTGTAACGTTTTAATTGAAATTAACACATTATCACCTTTTCATTTGCAAACTCTCTTTAGTTTACTTGAAGGGCGTTTACAGGTCAATACAGAAGGTTTTACCTGTTTCTCTTACATTTTTTCAAATAATTCTTTTTATGAATATCGCTCATGTATATAGACATCATGATTTTCTCTTGTTAAAATTTATTAGTACAAAAAATCGTTACATAGCGAAAATACAATATATAAAGGAGGAATGTTAACACTAGATTTTATAATCTAATGTGTTAAAAAAAATATGAAAAAGAAATTTTATAGTGTATTAACTCTCTCTCTTGCATTACAAACTGTTCTTGCACCTACTTATTCATTTGCAGAGAGTGCTGAAAAATCCGCCGAAGTATATACGGAGGATCAAGTTTTTAAAAGTATTAAGGAGCATGTTAATGAGCATAGTACTCATGAAGAAGATATCGAGGTTACTGGCCAATTCCTACTATACACTTCAAAAAAACATTCATTATATACCGCGAATGATTTAAAAAACAAATCGAATATCGAGATTACAGAACAAGTCGTAACGGCGACAAAGAAAAAAGGAAATGCTTACTACATAACGACGCCAACTGGCGCTGGATGGATAGATAACAATGATAATAGCTTAGAAGTTCAAGAGATTCATAAACTATCTAACCAAAAATTAATCGTAAAAGAAGAAGCTTCCATACATGCCCTTCCGTTCCAATCGTTTAAAGAAGAAGGGAAACTAGAGCCACAAGTCATTACTCCTACTGAACAAGCTGGAAATTGGTTTAAAGTCCAAATAAACGAAACAGCAAAATGGATTTATGCACCTTCTGCTACATTTGAAGGTACAAAAGCTTCATTACTAAAAAACAGTCGTACTGCTAAAAATAGTTTATTGAGAGCTCCGGAAGCTCTACAAACAAACAATATTTATGGCGTTACATTTAAAGAAATGATTGTCCCAAAAGGAAATGACGATATTCGCCCTGGCTACCCGATGGTACCTAAATATATTACGATTCACGAAACGGCTAATACAGCGAAAGGTGCTAATGCTCTAAATCATGCAAAATTCTTAGATAACCAAGCACGCGGAACAGCTGATCGCGCCGCATCTTGGCATTTCACAGTAGATGATAAAGAAATTTATCAACATCTTCCGGTAAATGAAGTTGGATGGCATGCTGGAAATAAAACTGGAAACTATGAATCTATCGGAATTGAAATTGCCGTTAATCAAGATGGAAACTATGAAAAAGCGGTAGAAAATGCCCGTAAATTGGCAGCTTATTTAATGAACGACTTAAATATTTCTCTAGATAAGGTCCAAAAACATCAATTTTGGTCAGGAAAAAACTGCCCTGCGTTTATGATTCAACGCGGACAATGGAATGCTTTCTTAAAAGGAACTGAAACATACTATAAGGAAAACCAAAAAAATCCCGTAACTGATGACATTACAGGTGGATGGTATGAACAAGACATTCGTCAATTAGCAGCTAGAGGCATTATGCAAGGAGAAGGGAACGGCAAGTACTTCCCAGAACGTCTTGTAACGCGTGCTGAATTTGCTACATTAATTACTCGTGCTTTACAATTACCAAGTGGAAATGCTAAGTTCACAGACTTAGAACAAGTACACCCATCTTTAAGAGACGGTATTAATCGTGCAGCAAGCGCAGGCATAATCCGCGGACGTGGTGATAATACATTTGATCCAAATACTACAATTACACGCGAAGAAGCTGTTATTATGATTGATCGTTCTCTAAAACACGCTGGTATTTTTGCAAAACAAGTTGAACTACCATTCGTAGACCAAAACTTAATTTACGCTAAAGAAGAAGTACAAAGAGTATATGGATATGGAATTGTAAAAGGTAATGAATTTAATCAATTCGTACCAAAAGGACCATCACAACGTGCACACGCAGCTGCATTTATAAACAGAATGCTTAGCGTGATTGAAGCTTAAAATATTTATCTGTATTAATTTAAAAGGCATCAGAGATTGTATATCTCGGATGCCTTTTATACATCTGTTAACTATTTTTAGCCATAAACCTTAAACGTATTCCTAATAACAGAAGCATAAAACCGATGAATGGAATGTAATTCGTATTGTGTCCTGTAGCTGGAAGTTGTTGATTATTAGAAGAACCTTGTCCTTTTTCTGGGAAATTAGGTTTTTCTACTCCCTCACCTGGTTTTTCTACTCCTTCACCTGGCTTTTCTGTTCCTTCACCTGGTTTTTCTGTTCCTTCACCTGGTTTTTCTGTTCCTTCACCTGGTTTTTCTGTTCCTTCACCTGGTTTTTCTGTTCCTTCACCTGGTTTTTCTGTTCCTTCACCTGGTTTTTCTGTTCCTTCACCTGGTTTTTCCGGCCCTTTTTCTGTATCTTTTTTATTTGTAATTTGAAGCTTTACAACTTCAATTTTTTCATTAGAAATCGTAAATTTCATTTCCTTATCGGATAAAGTATATCCTTCTGGCGCTTGGATTTCTTTTAAAGTGTAATCTCCTGGTTCTAACTTCTTAGAAGTCGCTTTACCGCTCTTATTTGTTGTTAATGTATCGATTTTTGTTCCGTCTTTCCAAATTTCAAACACTGCGCCTGCTAATATTTTATTTGTATTATTAGCATCTACCTTTGTAATTTCTAATTGACCTGTAATTTCTTCTTTCATTTTTTCATTCATAACTTCTTGTTTTACTACTTCATTTGCTACAACATTTACGTCTACTGTTACTTCTAGCGCTTTATAACCTTCCGGTGCTTTCGTTTCTTCTAACGTATACTTTCCTGGCACTAAGCTTTCGAATTTCACAACGCCGTCTTTATTCGTTGTTTTCGCTTCTCCAACTACTTGACCAGCTTCGTTCTTTAATTTAAATTCTGCACCTGCTAGAACTTTTCCACTCTCTGCATCCTTTTTGATTACTTGTAAGCTTCCTAGTTCTTTTGCGTTTTCTATTTGTACTTCTACTACTTTGTCTGCTTCCACAACGACTTCAATTTCTTCTTTTAACAACTTATATCCTTGTGGTGCTTTCGTTTCTTTTAATGTGTATGTTCCTGGCTCTAATTTCTGAGAAATTACTTTACCAGTTTTATCTGTTCGTAACGTATCTACTTTTTTACCATCCTTATACACTTCGAATTCTGCATCTGATAATACTTTCGTTTTATCTTCCGCATCTACTTTTACAATTTCGAATTGACCAAGGCTCTTACTGTTCGTTACTTTTACACCAACAAATTTTTCACCGTCAACTGTTACATGAATTATTTGTTTTGTTAACTCATAACCTTCTGGTGCTTTTGTTTCTTCTAACGTATATTCACCTGGCACAAGTCCGTCTACTTTAACCGTTCCAGACTTATCTGTTGTAATTCCTTCTTTTACAACATTTCCTTTCGCATCTTTCAATGTAAATTCTGCGCCTGCTAAGCGTTTCGTTTGATCTTTATCATCCATTTTAATAATTTGTAGAGAACCTAAGATTTTTTCGTTTTCTGCCTCTACTTTTACTACTTCTTTCTCGTTTTGAATTGTTACTTTCCATTCTTTATTTGAAAGCTTGTAGCCCGCTGGTGCTTTCGTTTCTTTCACTGTGTATTCACCTAGCGGTAATTTCGGTGACATCACTTTTCCACTCTCATCTGTTTTCAGTTCCGCTACCTTTTTACCATCTTTATACACTTCGAATTCTGCACCTGATAACAATTTCGTTTTATCTTCCGCATCTACTTTTACAATTTCAAATTGACCTGTTACTTTTTCGGGGATCTTTTTATTCACCACATCTACAGTCACTACTTTATTAGCCTCTACATCAACAGAAACTGAACTAGATGATAATTCATATCCTTTCGGTGCTTCTACTTCTTTTAATGTATAGCTTCCAACTAGAAGTTGTTTCGATAAGGCTTCACCTTTATCATCTGTAACAATTGTTTCCACAACTTTCCCATCTTTATCGATAACATCAAATTTTGCACCTGGTAGAAGTTGACCAGATTCACTATCTTTTTTCAATAATTTAAATTGGCCATTCTCTACTTTTTTCGTATTCTTCATAACAAGTTCAATTACGTTTGTATTATCAATTGTTACTTTGACTGGTGTATCAACTTTTATATATCCTTCTGGTGCATTTATTTCTTTTACAAAATAGTCACCAAGTGGTAAATCTTTAACTTCCGCAATACCCTTTTCGTTTGTTGTAACAGTAGCCACAACGTTATTATCTTTGTCTATAACATCAAATTTTGCATCTTTTAAAACAATGTTTTTATCATTTTCATCAACTTTTTTAATTTGTAAATGTCCTTTTTCGGCTGCTGGTTTATTCCATTTTGGCCAGTTAAATTTAAAGTTATGAACCTCAAAACCATCTCTTTGGTGTAATCCTCCAACATAGGCTTGTCCATTAATAGAACCACCTTTTGTTTCTACAACTGCATTAGGTGCAAACACACTACCTACTACACCATAACCTTTAGTTGTTATCTTTGTAGCATTAGGAAATACCCAAATTACCTTACTAGCTAACTCAGTAAAAGATGAATTAGGATCGTATGCTTGAGATGTATTAATTAAATCCGTCGCCATCCCAGTATTTCTTGTATCATACAAAATTGCACCGCCACCAAAACTCACTTCTTCTGCATCTGAATAAATAACAATAAAGTCTTTATTCTCTACATTCGGAAGAAAAACGTCTTTTACATCAAATGCTTTCTTTCCCGTCTGACCTGAAGAGACATAAATATTAGGGTTGTTTACATCTTCACCGATTCCAAAGCTCATATTAGGTTTTGGCTTATCAGTGTGTAGTTTACTTGCATCCCCAATTACACCATCAACGTCTTTTCTAAATTCTTTAAACTTAGCATCAATCTCCGCTTGCTCTTTATAAGAGATACGGTCATATGACGTTTTCATTGCGCCATCTGGGTCACCGTCTTTTGTCATCGCCACTGTTCCATCTTGAATAATTACTTGTCCTGCTCCCGCTTTCGTAAATTGACCGCCTAGTAATAATGATGGATATCCTTCATCTACCCAAGTTGCTCCAGCTAAGTTATTTGCTCCAGTTGCAGCCGCTACGACTGTATAACTTGATGCGTTCATATTTTTCTGAACAGCCATCGCACCTTCAATATCCGCACTCGTTGCACTATGATCTCCAAAAATGATGGCGTTGTAATAAGATACATCACCTAAACCTTTTAACTCTGTTGTAGCTGCCTCCGCTTTAAATGGTAAATGGATTAAAAAATTCATACATATTAGTAATACAACTATTAAACTACTACTTAACTTTTTAATTTTTTGATTAAATGATTTCCTCAAGAAATTCATTCCCCCTTTTAAACTTCCTAAAATCACAAAAAGAAGCACATTTCATATGTACCAGGTCTTACTCACATTAACTTAAAATAATCCATTTAAATAAAACAAAGGAACGCTACAACTACTTAATAAAATTACTACAATTCATTTTTGAAATAATACGTGAACTAAACTATCATGCGGAAATGTTTTTACGTACGGGAGCTCAATAAAATTAATCTGAAGAATATTTCATGTGGTGTAACTGTTTTGGCAACATCATCCACTTTACATTAGTTTTCTAAAGGATTCAAGTGAATTGTATGAATCCCATACACAATTCACAATTTAAAACGTTTTCATTCATTTTAATAAGCTCAACAAAAAAAACGTAGCCAAAAAGCTACGTTTTTCTTTCATCGTTTCGGTGTATTTTTATGATTCTTCAAAAACGGAAGCGGGAATTGCTTACGGAAATGCTCTTTAATCATGTACTCTACACCGTTCTCACTATTTGAACGTGTAATCCAATCTGCTGCTTGCTTTAACTCTACAGGTGCGTTCCCCATCGCTACACCAAGTCCCACGTTTTCAATAACCTCTAAATCTTCCATACTATCTCCAATCGCAACCATTTCATTTAGCGAAATATTTAAATGCTCTCCAAGCAATTGTAATCCGCGTAACTTTGATACATTTTGCGGCAAGATTTCTATTCGTTTTGAATCACATTCAACATACTCTACATCTTGGAATGCTTTTCTTAATGTGTTCAGCCCTCTTTCTTTTTCACCCTTAGTTTGGAAAAGAACATCAATTTTTGGCGCCGCTACCGGATGGTCACGAAGCGCGTCACCTAACGAATCTACAAATTGAACTGGATAAAATAACGGATCTGCGCTTGATAATACAGTGCGCGCAATTAAGTTTGGTGTATTTCTCTCACGATTTCCTATCGAAAACCGTTCATGAGAAATACGTACGTTACAATCAAAGTGCTCTAACACTTGCACAATGTTAAAAGTCTTCTCTTCAGATAATCTTCTTTGAACGTACGGCTTATCTAACGTTGCTGAAACGAAAGCACCACCATGTGTCACTAATATAGAATCTAATTTTAACGCCTTTGCTACTTTATGAGCGGATTGAAAATTACGGCTCGTAAATAACGTAACGTATACATCTTTTCTTTTCACAAATTCAATTGTTTCTCTTAATCCTTTTGCAATTTTTCCATTGTTGTATAGTAGTGTCCCATCTATATTAAGAGCTAGTAAGCGATAAATCATGTCGCACTCCCCCTCTTCGCTGTTGTACTCTATCCATAATTTATGAAATACACCCGATAAATAGAACGAGTTAGAATTACTACTGAAAATTTGGTTTACTATATACATATACACTTAGTAAAGGAGATAGTACAATGCAGGCACCTCCTTCCTTTTATGAAGGCGATACGTTAGAAGTAGCAAAAAAATTACTCGGGCAAAAACTTGTTCATATTGTAGACGGAATAAAGCGAAGCGGAATCATTGTAGAAGTAGAAGCATATAAAGGCCCAGATGATAAGGCCGCACATAGTTACGGCGGCAGACGGACAGACCGCACAGAAGTCATGTTTGGCGCACCAGGGCATGCTTACGTATATTTAATTTACGGTATGCATCATTGTTTTAACGTTATTACAGCACCAGTTGGCACCCCGCAAGGTGTTCTCATTCGAGCCCTTGAGCCGGTAAATGGAATAGAAGAAATAAAACTAGCACGCTACAACAAAACAGACATTACAAAAGCGCAGTACAAAAATTTAACAAACGGTCCTGGCAAACTATGCCGTGCCCTCGGAATTACTTTAGAAGAACGAGGCTTATCATTACAAAGTGACACATTACATATTGAACTCGTCCCAAAAGATGAACACATATCATCACAATATAAAATAGCAGCAGGACCTCGTATTAATATCGACTATGCAGAAGAAGCTGTACATTATCCGTGGCGTTTTTATTATGAGGGGCATCCGTTTGTTTCAAAGAAGTAAGCATATGTTAAAGGGAGAGATTATGAGAGGCAAACCTGAACTAAAAATAGAATCAGAAAAAGTATATAAAACGAAGAAAAACCCAAATGGAATGTTTGTAGCAAGAATACTACAAATTCCGAAAGAAGAAGATAAACTAGACTTTGTCCTTATTTTACAAAATAAAAAAACGAAAAATATTATTTATAACAAAGTTTTAGTAACAACAGATAACGACTATTATTCTTTCCGACTCGCTCGTGGGAATATTAAATGGTCATCCTTATATACTGTTACAGTATGGGATGGGCTTGGACATCAATTAGTAGAAGTATCAGCCTTAACTGGTAA
Source organism: Bacillus sp. MYb78 (assembly GCF_002975115.1). Taxonomy (NCBI): domain Bacteria; kingdom Bacillati; phylum Bacillota; class Bacilli; order Caryophanales; family Bacillaceae; genus Bacillus; species Bacillus sp. MYb78. The sequence continues at coordinate 3,707 of NZ_PCOB01000021.1, read as the reverse complement.
AGAGAACTATTCTATTTCTGATGAGCATTGTTCCGCATATCGGGAGTAACTCAAAATAAAAGAGAAGCCGAATCGGCTTCCCTTTTACTCTGCACCTTCCGCAGTTGCAATATTATCCTCTAAGTTTTCTCTTGATAATTCAGCCGCCATAAAATCAGCTGTTTCTGGAAGTGCTAAATGCATATGAGCTTTTTGACAAATTTGAATCGTACAGTTTTCTATAACATAGTCGAAAACATGTCCACCCCCGCTTCTTTCATCATCAATATAATGTAAGTGGAATCCTGCTACACCAATACCTTGCGCATAATCTGGTGTCCAAAATCCAGCAAGCGTACCTTCTGTATTTTCAAATGAAAAGATTGGTTGTGATTTCGTCACTTCAACGAGCGGTGTATACGGTTTTTCTTGTCTTGGAACAGTTCTCGTTCTTACTTCACGGAACGTACCGTCCATTCGAATACCATAAAATAAGTTTTTACTTGGCATTAATTCATGTAATAATGCTTCAACTTCTTCACGATTCATCGGACGCTCTACCGTATAACTCATTTCTTTTTCAAAAAACGTTACAGTCGCAAATGGTGTTGTTTCTTCTGGTTCTACTTTTTCTGCTGAACCGTCTGAACGTAAATGATAAAATTCATTATCAAATGCAATCATTTCACCATCTAATTGATCAAATGTGCCGATGCCAAAATCACCATGTTTTTTCAAATCTTCAAAGCTAATCACACCATCATATATACCATCTAATAGCGCAAGCATTGTAGATGTTTGATATACTTCATTACTCGTTTTCGTTTTTTTTGCATCAATATCAATTAATTGCGCAACAGTCATCTCAAATCTGCCTCCATTAGTTTAATTGGTTTGGTAATAATTTTTCGCTTAATTTAATATTGTCACGATAGTCAATTGGAATATCAATAATGACAGGACCATCTGCTGCTAATGCTTCTTTTAATACCCCTTCTAATTCATCAGGCGTGTTAACACGAAGACCTAACGCCCCGAAACTTTCCGCATATTTCACAAGATCCACATCGCCAAACTCTGTAGCTGATGTTCTGCCGTATTTCATCATTTGTTGGAATGCAACCATATCATATGTGCCGTCTCTCCAAACAAGATGGACGATTGGAGAATTTAAACGTACCGCCGTTTCTAACTCCATCGCTGAGAATAAGAAACCACCGTCACCTGATACGGAAACTACTTTTTTACCTGGTTCTACTAAAGTAGCTGCGATTGCCCAAGGAAGTGCAACACCTAACGTTTGCATGCCGTTACTAAATAATAATCTACGTGGTTCATAAGAACGGAAACATCTCGCCATCCAAATAGAATGGGAACCGATGTCACATGTAACAGTTGTATCGTCACTAATTAAAGAACGAAGTGTACGAATCACTTGAAGTGGGTGCGTAACACCCTCCGAAGCACGGTTCGGAACTTCTGCTTGTTCTGATAATTTTGCGCGTAATCGTTCTAACACCGCTTCTGATTTCGTACTTAATACAAGTTTCGGTAATTTTTCCGCGATGCTATTTACCGTTAAGGCAATATCACCAATTAATTCACGCTCTGGTTGGTAATCATGGTCGATATCTGCTTGATGGTCGTCAAGATGAATAATCGTTCTGTCGCCAAGTTTATTCCAAAACTTTGGATCATACTCGATTGGATCATAACCAATAGAAATCACAAGGTCTGCTTCTTCCAGTAAAATATCACCTGGTTGGTTACGGAATAATCCAACGCGGCCGAAGAAATGATCTTCTAACTCACGTGAAATCGCACCAGCTGCTTGATATGTTTCAACGACAGGAAGTTCTGTATCCGCAATTAATTTACGAACAGCTTTCGTCACTTCATTTGTGCTCGCTCTCATACCGAGTAAAATAACTGGTAATTTCGCTGATTTTATTTTTTCTACTACATATGTAATATCATTTGTGGGAGCGATTCCAAGCTGTGGCTTAGAAAGCGCACCGATAGACTCTACAGTTGTTTCCGCAGTCATAACGTCTTGCGGAAGACTTACTAAAGTAGCTCCCGGATTTGTGGAAGTCGCACTTCGAAATGCATTACTAAGTGCTTCTGGCACATTATCAGGATGCTCTACTTCTACGCTATATTTTGTGATTGGTTCGAATAGTGCAGCATTATCCATAGATTGATGCGTACGTTTTAATCGATCCGTACGCGGTACTGCACCAGCTAAAGCAACAACGGGATCACTCTCCGCATTCGCAGTAACAAGACCTGTCGCTAAATTTGATGTCCCTGGTCCTGAAGTTACAAGACATACGCCCGGTTTTCCTGTTAATCTACCAATAGCAGCTGCCATAAATGCTGCATTTTGTTCATGACGACAAACGATTAACTCTGGTCCTCTTTCTTGCAATACATCAAATACAGAGTCAATCTTTGCTCCTGGAATACCGAAAACATGTGTAACACCTTGTTTAATTAAACAATCAACAACAAGATCTGCTCCTTTTGTTTTTGTCTTCACGTCGTTTACTTTTACACCTGTACTCAAACTAATCATCCGATACGATAAACTTAACTAAATCTATACAATTCAATCAAATTTACACGAGTTAGTGCTTCATCGTGTTCTCGCAACCCCAAAGGGACGAGGGGTATAACACTCCACACGAGGCAGTATCGTTACCTCCTATTATCAAGCATTTATTTTACCCATCTTGATAAATTTATCGACGCATTTACATCCCTATCGTGATAGCTATTGCATGAAGCACAACGCCACTCACGAATCTTTAAACTCCACTGTCCTTCTGGTTGAACTGAATGGTCGTATTTAACGCCGCAACATGAACAAATCTTGCTTGAAGCGAACCATTTATCAGCTTTTACATACTCAATGCCGTACTTCTCACACTTGTATGATAAACATTGAAAGAAGAAGTTTAATTTTTGAAATGAAAATGCTTTCGATAGTTTTTTGTTTTTTAACAGGTTTGAAATAGATAAGTCTTCCACAACAATCCTCATTGGTTTGGTTTTCACCAATTTAGCTGTTGCTTGATGGATATGGTTATTTCGGATATTCGTAATTTTCCTAGATAACCGCAGGTGCTCAGCTTTCGCTTTTTCATATCCGGTAGATTGAATTTTTACACCTTTTTTAAATCTCCTAGACATATCTCTTTGTGCTGACTTTTTCCTTTTCAAAAGTTTTTTAACCTTGGCATCTTTGTTTATATTTCGTTCTTTCATACCATTAGAAGCTACAAACAGCTCTTTTAAACCAACATCCACACCAATCGACTCATCGGTTAGTTCTTGTGATTCAAAGTCTTCTTGGAACCCTACACTAATCCACCAGTGATGACCGTCAAAGGTAACTCTTGGGTTGGATGGTTTTTTATTTCTTGGTAGTTGTTGGCTTGTTTTCACTTCTCCAATAGACTGAATATGAACGACTTTCTTTCCTATAACCAGTCTTTCATAATTGGTATAAAATCCTTGAATTAAATCTTTTTTGGATTTATAAGAAGTGTGAGAACCATTTTTGTACTTTTTGAACGAATTTTTTCTCGCCGTATCAAAATCTTTTGAAGCCTGTTTGGGAACTTGTGCATTAATGTCTTTTAACCACTCATATCTCTTTCGCTTCTTAATCTTTGTAAATCGTTTCTGTAAAGCTAACTGTGAAACAGATTTTCCAAATAGCT